>JAYTBF010000023.1:0-2342 GCA_043737175.1 Burkholderiales bacterium | reverse complement strand
CTCCGAAAATACGTCGGGCTTAGGCATCCGCGCGCTCGCGGCGGCAATCGAGACTGAAGGCATGGAAGTGCTGGGTGTCACAAGCTATGGCGATCTCTCTCAATTTGCGCAACAGCAAAGCCGCGCCTCCGCCTTCATTCTGTCTATTGACGACGAAGAATTTACGCCCGGCCCCGAACTGGATCCGGCGGTATTGAACCTGCGCGCGTTTATCGAGGAAATTCGCTTTAAGAATGCCGACATTCCGATCTACCTTTATGGCGAAACCAAAACGTCGCGTCATTTGCCAAACGGCGTACTGCGCGAGTTGCACGGCTTCATCCATATGTTTGAGGACACGCCAGAGTTCGTGGCGCGACACATCATCCGCGAAGCGAAGTCCTACCTTGATGGCCTAGCGCCGCCGTTTTTTCGCGCGTTGGTGCACTATGCGCAAGACGGATCGTACTCTTGGCATTGTCCCGGTCACTCAGGTGGGGTGGCATTTCTGAAGTCACCAATCGGGCAAATGTTTCACCAATTTTTTGGCGAAAACATGCTGCGTGCCGACGTCTGTAACGCGGTCGAGGAGTTGGGTCAGCTGCTGGATCACACCGGTCCGGTGGCGGCCTCCGAGCGTAACGCGGCGCGCATTTTTAATGCCGACCATTGTTTCTTTGTTACCAACGGTACTTCAACATCAAACAAAATGGTGTGGCACGCCAACGTGGCGCCGGGCGATACGGTAATTGTTGACCGCAACTGCCATAAGTCGATACTGCACGCCATCATCATGACCGGGGCGAACCCGGTGTTTTTGATACCGACGCGCAACCATTTGGGCATCATCGGGCCAATTCCGTTATCCGAATTTTCGCCCGAAGCAATTCAGCGAAAAATTGACGCAAACCCTTTCATCACCGACAAGACGGCGAAGCCGCGCATCCTTACCATCACCCAATCCACCTACGATGGCGTGATGTACAACGTCGAGATGTTGAAAGATAGCTTGGGTAGCCGCGTTGAGACATTGCACTTTGACGAAGCGTGGCTGCCGCATGCCACGTTCCATCCGTTCTACAAAGACATGCACGCCATCGGTGACGTCAATAACGGCCGACCACGTTGCAAAGACGCCGTCATCTTCGCCACCCACTCGACGCATAAGTTGCTCGCCGGTATTTCACAAGCCTCACAAATTCTGGTGCAGGAATCCGAGACCGTGAAGCTCGACCGCACACGTTTTAATGAAGCCTACTTGATGCACACCTCCACCAGCCCGCAGTACGCCATCATCGCCTCGTGCGATGTGGCGGCGGCGATGATGGAGCCACCCGGTGGCACGGCGTTGGTGGAAGAGTCGATCGCTGAGGCGCTCGACTTCCGGCGCGCCATGCGCAAGGTTGATGACGAGTTTGGCAAAGACTGGTGGTTCAAAGTCTGGGGGCCGGACAAATTAGCCGAAGAGGGGGTCGGTAATCGTGACCAGTGGATGCTCAAAGCCAATGAAAAATGGCATGGCTTCGGCAACCTTGCACCGAATTTCAACCTACTTGACCCGATTAAGTCGACCATCGTAACACCGGGCTTAGACGTCTCTGGCAAATTTGCCAAGACCGGCATTCCGGCATCTATTGTGACCAAGTTCCTCGCTGAACACGGTGTGATTGTCGAGAAGACCGGGCTGTATTCGTTCTTCATTATGTTCACCATTGGCATCACCAAGGGCCGCTGGAATACGTTGCTCACGGCGTTGCAGCAGTTCAAAGATGAATACGATCGTAACCAGCCGATGTGGAAAATTCTGCCTGAGTTTGTCGCCGCACAGCCGCAGTACGAACGTGTGGGCTTGCGCGACCTTTGTCAGCAGATTCACGATATGTACAAGGCACACGACATCGCGCGCTTAACCACCGAGATGTACACCTCAGACATGCAGCCCGCTATGAAGCCCGCCGAAGCGTTCGCCAAGATGGCGCGACGCGAGCTTGACCGTGTGCCGATTGACGACCTCGAAGGGCGTATCACCGGCATCTTGCTGACGCCTTACCCGCCGGGTATTCCGTTGTTGATTCCCGGTGAACGGTTCAACAAAACCATCGTGCAGTATTTGAAATTCGCGCGTGATTTCAACGCCCGCTTCCCAGGATTCGAGACTGATATCCATGGCTTAGTGGAAGATGATGTCGATGGCGAGCTGCGTTATTTTGTAGACTGCGTGCGCGCGTGACAGTAGACGATTCAACCGCCGCTGCACACGCGGCGGCACCAATGCCCAAAGCACTGGCGGTTGACGATGACGAGACCATGCTGGATTGGCTGTCGATGTGTCTGCACAAGATGGGCTACGAAGTTGTCACGGC
>JAYTBF010000022.1:0-5889 GCA_043737175.1 Burkholderiales bacterium | reverse complement strand
ACGAGACCATCAGGCCGAGTGGGGCGATACAATCGAGCGATTTCAAAAACGTGTCCTTGCCAACGCCGTCATAAACAACTCGACACTTCGCACCATTGGTGATTTCTGCAACGCGCGCCGCAAAATCCTCAGTTCGATAATTAATCACATGGTCATAACCGTGCGACTTTGCCAGGGCAATTTTTTCGTCCGAGCCAACCGTGCCAATCACGGTCGCGCCCAAATGTTTCGCCCATTGGCCCAGAATCAGCCCCACGCCACCCGCAGCAGCGTGAAACAAAATGATGTCCCCCGGCAAAACACAGTGGGTGCGGCGCAGCAGATATTGTGCCGTCATGCCCTTTAACATCATCGATGCTGCTTGCTGGTCGGTGATACCGTCTGGAATTTTTACCAATCGTTCGGCGGGCATCAATCGCACCTCAGCGTAGGCACCAATTGGCGACGAGGCATAAGCGATACGATCGCCGGTTTTGAATTCACTGACATTGGCACCGACCGATTCAACCACACCGGCGGCTTCGCGACCGATAACGCTCGGCAACGGAATCTTGTACATGCCGCTGCGGTGATAGGTGTCGATATAGTTGAGGCCGGCTGCCGTGGTGGTGATGCGCACTTCATCGGCGGCCGGAGCGGGTACATCAATTTTTTCCCACTTCATGACCTCGGCCCCGCCGAATTCATGGATGCGTATGGCGTGGGCTTGGATGGTTTTACTCATGTCAATTGATCCTCTTCAATAAATTGTTGGATAACGTGCAGCTTCGCATCGGCAATCGACTCGGCAATCGAGGTGGGATGGTGCGCCGCAATGGCGGCAAAATCAATTGATTGCAAACATACCAAGGCGCGCGACAAATACGCCTGCGGCGGATAAGGCGTGTCGCCAAAACCGAGCCGGCCGTGATGATCACACGCCGACGCCAGCAATACATCGGCGAATCGGGCGGGACGACGCAGTGCGTCGCAACCATCGAGTAGCGCCAATAAAGGTGCGGCGCTTAACGATAATGCAGTATGAATTGTTCGATGCCAGCGCGCGACGGTGATGGCCAATTCGCGACAATCCGCTGGCACGCGCAAACGCAAACACATGGTATCAATCAGCGCCACGCTGTGTTCTTCGTGGTCCGGGTGCCGCGGTAAAAATTGCGCCGGGGTCGCGGCCTTGCCGAGGTCATGGGTCAATGCGGCAAAACGCACCGGCAGACTGGCCTGAATGTTAGCCGCGTAATCCAACACCATCATCACGTGCAGACCGGTGTCAATTTCCGGGTGGGTGGCCTTGGCTTGTGGTACGCCCCATAACCGATCAACCTCTGGTGCAATACGACTCAGCGCGCCGCAAGCGCGTAACACGTTAAACATGATTGATGGTGTCGCTTCCATCAGGCCGCGGGAAATTTCCTGCCACACCCGTTCCGGCACGAGGGCATCGACTTCGCCGGACACGACCATCTCGCGCATCAACTCAATAGTTTCATCAGCGACGTTAAATCCAATGGTGGCAAAACGGGCCGCAAAACGGGCGGTACGTAAAATGCGCACCGGGTCTTCGCGAAACGCGGAACCAACGTGACGAAGCAGTTTGTGATTTAGGTCGGCCTGGCCACCGAAGGGGTCGATGAGATGGCCGTGGGGATCGCGGGCAATGGCATTAATCGTCAAATCCCGCCGTGCCAGATCTTCTTCGATGGTCACCGACGGTGCCGCATGAAAGACAAAGCCCTTGTAACCGGGTGCGGTCTTGCGTTCGGTCCGTGCTAATGCGTATTCTTGATGCGTCTCAGGATGCAGAAAGACCGGGAAATCGTTGCCCACCGGGCGAAACCCCGCCGCAATCATTTCGTGTGGTGTTGAGCCAACCACCACAAAGTCGCGGTCAGCCACGGGAAGGCCAAGGAGTTCGTCGCGGACCGCGCCGCCGACCGTGTAAATTTTCATGCCCTAATTATGGCGCGAATCGTGTGCGCGGCGCGGGGCGGCGGAAACCAAAAATAATTAAAACCACAGATCGACACGGATCAACACAGATAAAGGCGCGGGCTGTTATCCGTGTTGCGCGCCTTTCCCCCTCGGAAGCGGAGGTTCGGCAAGGGTTTCGCCGAGTGTACTCAGCGCTTGCCGAACGGCATTGCGCTGCATCGCACTGCCATGTCAGCGCGCCAAAAAATCCCGCACGGCAGGGTTGATCAGATCCGCCGAGCAACGTGGGATGTCGTGCCCGCAGGTGGGAAATTCCAGCGCCTCGACACCGGCCAGTTTGGCAAAGGCCAGCACCGCGCCGGGCGTCACCACCTCATCGCGGATGCCCGCCAGCACCAATAATTTTTTGCCGGTACGTTTGGCCGCCACCGACATGTCGCCGCCGAATTTTTTTGACACATCGTGGTTGATCATCGCCTGCATTTGCAGGATGCGGTCATGGGCGACGGCGGGTGTCATGGTGTTTTTTGCCATGTTGTCGCGGATTTTCTGCAGCGATTCGTGCGGCGCGTGTTTGGCCTGGTAGTCCGCGCCTTGCAGCAGAAAACGCATCCCCGCCAAAATCGCCATGGGCCGCTGGCACTGGCAATCAATCATGGATTGCAGCAATTTTGTCTGTGTTTCCCACAGCACCACGTCATAAGGGTCGGGCCGGGGGGAGCCGGCAATGGCGACAAATTTTTCGACAGCATCGGGCGCGGTCACCGCCCATTCGAGTACCTGCATCGCACCCATCGAAATGCCCATCACCGCGTGGAGTTTTTTAATGTTGAATTTATCCGCCAGCAGGCGTTTTTGGTTTTGCACCATGTCCGCGATGGTGATGGCGGGAAAAGCCGCGCCCGATTGCGTGGGGCTGTTGGAGGGCGACGACGACACGCCATTGCCAAAACTGTCCACCACAATGACGAAAAATTTGCCGGTGTCCACCAGTTTGCCTGGCGCCAGGTATCTCAGAATATCGGCACTGCGCCCGCCGTACCAGGTGGGAAACAAAATGGCATTACTGCGCTCGGCGTTAAGCGTGCCGACGGTGGTGTAGGCAATGCGACAGTCGCGGATTTTTTCGCCGCTTTCCAGCGCGCAGACCCCCATGTCGGCAAATTGCGTGGCGGGTGTTTGGGCGGGGGCGAAGCTGTGGCAAAAAAGCAATATGAAAAATATGGATAGGCGCATGATGACCCGATAAAAATTAGTGAAAGTGATTGCTGGGCGGGCGATTTCACGAGAAAACGCTTCGAGTGGCATTCTGGGCGGTGGTTTTGTGCGACATCTAACTGAAGTGGCGCCAGCGGGGAAGTTTATTGAACTGATAAATGTGATTGCTCGTACCTACCCCACTGTCATTTCGACCGCAGGGAGGAGTCTGCTTTTTGTTCGGTAAAACAACAAAAGATTTCACCCTGCGGTCGAAATGACAGGGATTTGTAAGTATTGCAGGCTGTGCAACTTGCGTTTTTCTGCCACATCACTTTGAGTCGCAGTCCGTCATTAACAATTGCAAACACCGTGAAATAATATTGTATATAATCGTTTTTCTTCAAAAGACCATGATCTGCATCAATTTGATTTTGCTTTTATCCAACCGTAGCCCTGACATCCACTGGCTCCCATCGCATGCAGCACCATCGACCGCAATCAAATGCGCCACCAGCATAAAAAGGTCTGATCATGTCCCATTATTTCATTGTTGCCTTGGTTTGGATGTGCTTGTTTGTGCCAATGACATCCCTTGCCTCTGTTGGCTGGTTTTCAACCGATGAAAATCTGATCCAGGTCGATACCGCCTCCAGCACAATTGTGCAGACACTGCCGATCAAAGGCATCGCGAGCCTGGCCGTTGACAGCCAAAACGCGGTGTGGGTCGTCACCGGCAAACAAGTGGGTAAATTTGCCGCCGATGGCACCATGCAGTTTCAAGCCGATTTGCGTGCGATCAATCTAAACGGGGCACCTGCCATTGCCGTCAATGCCTATGACGATAGCGTATGGTTGGTGGATCAAAAAATCGCATTGCGCCTCGATGCCAACGGACGGACTCTCGCTTCCATTTCCCTCATTGGCGTTGATGTGCGCCAGATACAGGTCGCGCAAGACGAGAGCCTGTGGATATTGGGCAACAAAAAACTGGCGCATTTCTCCCCTACCGGCGTGACCATTGCGAATTTTGATCTTCACACCATCGCCGGCGCCGAACCAAAACATTTTGTCGTCGACAGCATCGGTCGCGGCATTTGGCTGGCGGGCGAAAAGGATTTGATTCAGGTCGATCTCGCCGGCCCGCTGCAAGTCCTGCGCCGTGTGATGCTTCCGGAAAAAGCGCTTGGGCTGGTGTTGGAAGCCAAAACCGGCGCAGTATGGGTGCTCGGCAATGACAGCCTGCTTGTGTATGCCGCCACCGGGCTGGTAGTGCGCAGCATCGATCTCAAGGGGCAAGCGCTCAAGGGGGTCGATACACTCGCTTTTGATGTGGCGGCTGACTGTGTATGGCTGACTCACAAAGCAGGCGTGGCGCGGTTTTCGGCGGCAACCGGAAACCTGCTTGCGCAAATTCCCACGCAAAAAAATGCGGAGGAAATCAGCGCCGCGCTCTTCACCATGCTGCCGCTGGTTAATCTGCTTGAGCCGCAAAGTGGTCTGTTGACCAATCGTCCCCTGCCCATCTTTGCCTTGCAATATGGCGCAGCGTGCAATGGCCAGCCGTGCGGGTTCACCAACGCCTATCTGAGCGACTACGCCCTCAGCGCGACACTCACCAGTCAAATCATCGGCAACCTGTTCGGGTTCGACCTGGCCACCGGCAAGGCCACCTTCACGCCTGTAACGCGACTGCCGGAGGGCGTCAATACCTTTGCCGCGCAAGTGCGAGACCGCTTCGGGCATTTCTCCGACACTGTGAGCAGTACGTTTACGGTGGATACCGTTCCGCCGTCGTTCCTTGAACTCGATCCAATTGCGCCCTTTATCACGAATCAAACCCCGATGCGTATCACCGGTCGGCTGAGTGAGCCCGCCACGTTGAGGAGTGGGCTGGTCGCGGTGCCGGTCGCGGCCAACGGTTCGTTTAGCTACCATCAGGCACTGACAGAAGAGGCCAATAGCGTGGTACTGGTCGCTCTGGATCTGGCGGGAAATCAAGCGACCAGAACGCTGGCAATCACACTGGATACGGTGGCCCCGGCATTTGTCGATCTCAAGCCAGTCGCGGGTACGCTAACCAACCTGTCGAGCATCGCGATTACCGGAAAGCTTTCCGAACTGGCTACGCTCACACTAGGCGCAGATTTGTTGCCGCTGGCAAACGACCACAGTTTCGCCAGGACGGTCCCGTTGGTGGAAGGCGTGAATACATTTGCGCTCAAGGCAATCGACCGGGCATCCAACGTCACGACCCGCACCATCAACATCATTCGGGATACGGTCGCACCTAAATTACTGAACGTAAACCCGGCAAATGCCACAACGGTCAGCACGGCACCGGTGCGGATCAGCGGCGCGTTCGATGACGCGACGAGCGTAACGCTGATCGGCAATAGTGGGGCTCAAACGGGCAATGGCGCGGCATTTGCCTTTGATGTCACCCTTCAATCTGGCGCAAACGTATTTGCACTGCGAGCAATCGATGGTGCGGGCAACGTGACCCAGGAAAATATGACCCTCACATGGGTTGCGTACGATCCGATTGATGCGCCGGCCATGTTGGCTTGGGATGGCATGGTTGACTCGCTCAAGGCGGGGGATAAGGCAGGAGCGTTGAGCTATCTCAGCCATAGCGCAAGGATCAAATACGATCCAGTCTTTGATGCACTTATGTCTGAAATGTCGCAGATTGCAAGGAGTTTTTCGTCCCCCAAAAGGGTAAGCATAGGCGATGACCTCGCGGAATACGCGGTCAACAGA
>JAYTBF010000021.1:0-13485 GCA_043737175.1 Burkholderiales bacterium | reverse complement strand
TGTCGTCGGGTTATTTGCATGGAAAGTGACCACCATTCCTTCCGGAGTCAAAGTCGGCCGAATGCTGGCAATATTTCTGGTGTTGCAAATTTTCCTGGGGTTGTCGAATGTGTGGTTTAGCCTGCCGATTTTGATTGCGGTTGCGCATAATGGTGTCGCCGCATTGATGTTTGCCCTGATGACCGTTGTTATTTTTCGTTTGAATAGGCCTTGAATCGTCGTGTCTGAAACTGTCGTAACTTACAAACAACCCAATGTGCTGCTGCAATTTTTGGTGCTCACCAAGCCACGTGTCAATTCGTTGATCGTATTTACGGCCATTATCGGCATGATGTTGGCCTATCCGGTTGGTGTGAATTGGGATTTACCGGTGATGCTTGCGGCGACGGTCGGCATTTGGCTGGTCGCTGGTGCGGCTGCCGCATTTAATTGTCTGGTTGAACAGGCGATCGACCGGCGGATGGCGCGAACCCGCGCCCGTCCTACGGTGGCGGGTTCGATTTCCACCACACAAATTGTTATCTTGACGGGCGTAGTCGGCGCGATTGGTTTGCTGGTGCTATACCAATACGTTAATTCCCTCACGATGTGGCTGACCTTGGCAACTTTTGTTGGCTACGCCATCATTTACACGGTGATATTAAAGCCGGCCACGCCACAAAATATTGTGATTGGTGGTGCATCCGGCGCCATGCCGCCCGTGCTCGGTTGGGCTGCGGTTTCCGGCTCGGTCGATCCACATGCTTTATTGTTATTTCTGATTATTTTTGCCTGGACACCGCCGCATTTTTGGGCGTTGGCGCTGTATCGCAAAGATGAATACGCCAGTGCCGGAGTGCCAATGCTGCCGGTTACACACGGTGACCAATTTACCAAGCTGCATTTGTTGCTGTATACGTTTATGCTCGCCGCTGCCACGCTGCTGCCGGTCGCCGTGGGCATGGCAGGCTGGTTTTATTTGGGTGCGGTGGTTATTTTAAACAGCGTATTTATTTACTTTGCGATCAGGTTGTATCGTCATTACACCGATGCATTGTCCAGACGCACGTTTAATTTTTCCATTCTCTATCTGGCACTGTTGTTTGCAGCGTTACTGGTAGACCATTACGCACCGTTGGCGAGCCGTTGGATTTAATCATGCGCAAGATTTTGATGGCTGGTTTTGCGCTTTTGTTGTTGGTAGGATGTGGGCCGTCAACAAAGCCGTTTCATAGCGTGGATATCACCGGCATCACCGGTTATGGGCAGGACTTTCGTCTGGTGGATCATTTTGGCAAACCCAGAACAATGGCTGATTTTCGTGGCAAGGTGGTGGCGATATTTTTTGGTTATACCACCTGTCCGGATGTTTGCCCGACCACGCTGTCTGATATGCGCCAGGTCATACAGCGGCTCGGATCACAAAGTGAAAAATTGCAGGTACTGTTTATTACGGTTGACCCCAAACGCGATACGGTTGCGACGCTCGGTCAATACGTACCCTCATTTCATCCGACTTTTATCGGGCTGACGGGTGATGATTCCGCGATTAAAGAAACCACACGCGCTTTCAAAATTATCGCGCGGGTAGTTGATGGAAAAACGTCGGACACCTACACGGTTGATCACACCGCCGGAATGTTTGTCTTCGACCCACAGGGGCGTTTGCGATTAATGGTGCCGTACGGCTTGGCGGTCGAAAAAGTAGCCGAAGACATCAAACGACTCATGTAAACAACACCAAGGGGAAACAAAATGACTGTTCAACGCCTGCACATTGGCAAACGGCTTTCCGAAGCTGCCATTTTTAACCAGACCGTGTACCTCGCCGGGCAGGTCGCAGACGATCACTCGCAGGATATTGTCGGCCAAACCAAACAAGTGTTGGCGGCGATCGATAAGTTGCTCGCCGAAGCAGGAAGTGACAAAAGCCACCTTTTGCAGGTGAACATTTTTATTGCCGATATGAATGACTTTCCGGGCATGAATGCAGTTTGGGATGAGTGGGTTGTGCAGGGTGCGACACCGCCACGTGCAACTGTTGAAGCCAAATTGGCCAAGCCGGAATGGCGGGTTGAGATGGTGGTTGTCGCCGCACAGATTAAACCCGGTAAATAGTTCCCGCGCAGCTGTCAGGATCGATTGGCAACGCCAGATTCGGGATGAAGTAAACAAAAAGGGCGCCTATGATACCCATAGGCGCCCTTTTCTGATGGTGCAGGCAGTGTTGTTACGCTGCCGCATAATCCTTTAACGATAACTTCATTTTTTGCATTGCTTTAGCTTCAATCTGGCGAATGCGCTCAGCCGATACACCATATTCCGCAGCCAACTCATGCAGGGTTTTTTCTTCGCCTTCGTTTAACCATCGGGTTTCAATTATGCGACGGCTACGGTCATCGAGAGAATTCAAGGCGGCGGCCATACCGTCGGTCGCGGCCATTTCCTTTTGCACCGCACCCAGTCGAGCGGCCGGATCCATACTATTGTCCTGCAGGTAAGCGATTGGACTGACCCAGTTTTCATCGTCGCCGTCATTCGGTTCAAGCGAAATTTCTTGGCCGGTGAGACGCTTTTCCATCTCGGTCACATCAGTTTCTTTGACGTTTAACTGCCGCGCAACTTCTTTGACTTCCGCTGGTGATAACGTGCCGAAGTTTGGCTTCATCGAACGCAAATTAAAAAATAATTTGCGTTGCGCCTTGGTAGTGGCGATTTTGACAATGCGCCAGTTTTTTAGAATGTACTCGTGAATTTCAGCCTTGATCCAATGCACCGCAAAGGAAACCAATCGCACACCACGATCCGGGTCAAAACGTTTGACCGCTTTCATCAGACCAATATTGCCCTCTTGAATCAAATCGGCGTGTTGCAATCCGTAACCGGCGTAATTTCTGGCAATCGCAACCACCAAACGAAGGTGTGACATCACCATTTCCGACGCCGCGGCAAGGTCGCCGTGCTCCTTAAGTGCAACACCCAACTCATGCTCGCGCTGTGGGGTAAGCAATGGAATACGATTTACGCTTGAGATGTAATTCTCAAGACTCGCTACGGACAATGCAGGTAAATTCATTGTGGCAGTGGTCATGTAAGGGCTCCTTTCAAGTCACATTAGGTCAGTGCGGCAAGATTCAAGTCCGCGACCTATCCAGCAGGCAATCATTTTAGCACTCCTGTGCTCAGAGTGCTAATTGACTCAAAGGTTCAGTTATTTCAAAACATAAAACATAGTGCTCTTGATTGATGGATGTAAGCGCATGCTCTCTCCTAATAGCCTATTTTTATTACGATGTTGACGAATCTTTCATGAAAAACTGTCGGCCACACACCCGGGCAGTTGATGAAATTTGAAAAGTAGCGATCTACGCCTGTTTTCAGCCTAAAGTGGCTGATAAAGGTTGCTAATACTTGCTTTCTATCTGCCGGCCTCGATTTGTCGCCAATACAAGGAAACAGAAATAAAAGCCCCGGCCCAGCCCAAAGCACTGCCAGCCAAAATAACCCATGCTGAATGCAAGAACGACGGCGCACGCAAAGTGAAATCAGCGCCGTAGGATGCGGCTAAGGCATTTACTTCCGCTCCCGCCCAGACAATCAAACCGATCACTGCAATCACGGCAATCAGGCCAGCCAACGCACCCTGTAGGGCGCCAAAATAAAGAAATGGCCGCCGCACAAAGTGGCGGGTAGCGCCGATTAGACGGGCAACAATGATTTCGTCTTTTTGCGTCAGCATTTGCAGGCGAATGGTATTGCCAATGACAAACGCCACCGCCGCCGCCAAAACCAGGCCAAAGAAAATCACGATTCGTTGCACAAAATCAACGAACCGGGCGAGTTTCTTTGCCCACTCAAAATCCATGGTCACGGTTTCAACCTTTGCAATGGCGGATATCTCGTCGCGCATATTGCCGAGGGTGATCGGATCAACCAATTTAGGTTTGATCGCAAAGGCATGCGGCAGCGGATTGTTGTCAAGGCCGGAGAGCAAGTCGGCAAGATTGGCAATCCGTTTCATTTCAATTAGTGCGGTGTCACGTGAAATAAAGCGGACATTCAACACATTGGAATTATTCGCGCGCAATTTTTTTTCAATTTCCCTGGCGTCAGTTTCCGTGGCCGCAAGGGCAAGGTAGACATTTACAGTTGGCTCCGCATTCAGACGGGACGCCGCCTGGCTAATGTTGGCAAAAACAACATAAAGAGCCAATGGTAATAATATCGCCATTGCAATAACGGCAATCGACAGGCTAGTGGCCAACGGCTGATCTGCAAATCGGGCCAATGCTCGGCTGAGTGCTTGCAGATGGGTGGTGATCCAGGCCTTCATTCGACGACCTTTCCGCCCGCCAATATCACACGCCTGCACTGCAGGCGTGCCAACCCAGTTTCATCGTGACTCGAAACCAATACGGTCACACCGACCTGGTTAAACGATGTAAATAAGTCCATGATGGTCGCCGCGTAGGCTTGATCCAAATTCCCGGTTGGTTCATCGGCAATCAAAATGGATGGACGATTAACAATGGCTCGGGCAATACATAGTCGTTGTTGTTCTCCGCTGGAAAGCGCAATGGGATAGGCTTTTTCGCGATTGAGTAACTCGACTTTGTCCAGCGCGGCACGCACACGTTTACCGGTCTCGGAATGGGTAAATCCGCCAATTTCAAGCGGCAACGCTACATTCGCAAAAACGGTGCGCTCAAAAAGCAATTTGTGATCCTGAAATACCAGCCCCAGATTGCGTCGTAAAACCGCGCGTCCCGCCTCCTTGAGTTGCGCCAGATTCTGGTTGTTGACGTGCACCTGCCCGGCGCTGGCCAATTCAATGCCCGCCGCCAGTTTCAGTAAGGTTGACTTGCCGGCACCCGAATGCCCGGTCACCGCGACCATTTCCCCTTTTTCGATAACAAGGGAAATCCCCTTGAGGGCTTCAAAGCCATTTGTGTAACGTTTGGATGAGTTGGAGAAATGGATCATGCCGGATATTTTGTTATGTGCTTTGCAAGAGATCGGCCTTAAAACAAGGCGTCGACAAATTCTTTAGCGACGAATGGGCGCAAATCATCTATTTTCTCGCCCACGCCGATAAATCTTACTGGAATCAGGCGGTCCGCTCGCTCTGCCGCAAGCGCGGCAATCATGCCTCCCTTTGCGGTACCGTCAAGCTTGGTGACGACTAAACCCGTGAGCTGAAGCGCATCGTCAAACGATTTGACCTGGGAAAGCGCATTTTGTCCTGTGTTTGCATCCAGCACCAATAATGTTTCATGTGGTGCGGTTGGGTCTGCCTTGGTGATCACGCGTTTTACTTTTTTGATTTCCTCCATCAAGTGCAACTGGGTCGGTAATCTGCCGGCCGTATCGGCCAGCACCACATCAACACCGCGCGCTTTGGCAGCATGGATTGCGTCAAAAATGACCGCAGCCGAATCACCACTCTCCTGCGCAATCACAGTGACGTTGTTGCGCTCGCCCCAAGTCATGAGCTGTTCCCGCGCCGCCGCGCGAAAGGTGTCGCCTGCAGCCAGCATGACCGTTAAACCTTGTGATTGAAAATACTTCGCCAACTTGCCGATGGTGGTAGTTTTGCCGGCACCATTGACACCCGCAATCATGATCACAAACGGTTTGGCGCTGGTCGGATCAAGCGGCATTTCCAAGGCTTGGACCAGATTGGTCAGGGTTTGTTTAAAGATGGTTTGTAAGGCTGCACTATCCGCAATTTTTAATTCGCGTTGCTGGCTTTTTAATTTGCCAATCAGGCGATTGGTGGCGTTGATGCCCACATCGGCGGTGATGAGTGCCGATTCCAGCTCCTCATAAAGGCCCGCGTCAATGTCTGGGTGGCGCTGAAATAAATCCGTGATGTCGGTGTTTAATACCGAGCGCGTTTTGACCAGACCCGCTTTTAGGCGAGCAAGCCAATTTGACTCGGTAGCCGCGACGTCAACGGCGGCGGGTTTTTTTGTAAAAATAGAAAACAACGTAATTTACCGGTAGGATTTGACTCCATTTTAGGCGAGCTACGTGCCAACGACCGTTTCTAATCAATAAACACCATGGCAATGATGGCTGTTGCACTTTGTCATGGCACGACTGGCACATGAGAAACTACGGAAAATGAAATCCAATACAACAAACAAGGTCAGGATTGGTGCCGGCACATGGCGTAGTCGAATCATCCGATTCCCAGACGCTGATGGTCTGCGTCCGACCCCGGACCGGGTGCGCGCAACGGTGTTCAATTGGCTGGGTCAATCGCTAACTGGCAAGGTTTGCCTAGATGCGTTTGCCGGCAGTGGGGCATTGGGTTTTGAGGCGGCGTCCAGAGGGGCTGAAAAGGTTTTTTTGTGTGAAAGCAATGCCTTGGCCCTGACAGGGTTGCGCGAAAATGCAACCCTTTTGCAGGCGTCACGCTGCCAAATTGTGGCGAAGGATGTTTTGCAGTGGCTAAAAAATCCGCCAATCAAGTTTGACGTCGTCTTTTGTGACCCGCCGTTTAATACCGCCCTGACTGAGCCGTTTCTGACCGTCGTTGCCAAACATCTGACCCTGACCGGGGTTGTTTATCTGGAATCTGGCGCGCCATTCGGAAATAATCTGATGATTGGTGAAAATTATGAAGTTCTGAAGTCCTCCAAAGCGGGTGCTGTACATTTTGGGTTGCTTCGTCTCAAGCCAACAGGCTAAGATATGTGTTCTATTGCGCAAAAAAAGACCCAGCCATGATTCGAGCCGTATATCCCGGAACATTTGACCCCATGACCAAAGGTCATGAAGACTTGGTGGCACGTGCCGCAAAGCTGTTTGGAGAGGTCATTGTTGCCGTCGCCGACAGTCAGGCCAAGAAACCGTTTTTCACGTTAACCGAGCGTGTCGGCATGGCTAAGGAAATTCTTGTCATTCATCCCAACGTAAAGGTGATGGGCTTCGGCGGCCTGTTATCGGATTTTTTAAATAAACATCACGCAAATGTAATTCTGCGCGGATTGCGCGCCGTATCCGACTTTGAATATGAATTTCAGATGGCAGGCATGAATCGCCGGCTCAATCCTGGCGTCGAGACCATGTTTGTGACGCCATCTGACAAATACATGTTCATCTCGGCAACTATTGTTCGCGAAATTGCGGTGTTAGGGGGCGACGCCTCCGACTTTGTGCATCCGTTGGTCATGAACGCGCTGCGGTCGAAAATCGGCAAATAATTGGCCTGACCGACATGGCGCTAAAAATTACTGATCAGTGCATAAATTGCGATGTATGCGAACCTGAGTGCCCAAATGCGGCCATTTATCAAGGGGTGGAGATTTATGAAATCAATCCGGCCAAATGTACCGAGTGTGTGGGGCATTTTGATGCGCCACAATGTCGCGAGGTTTGCCCGGTGGACTGCATCCCACTCGATGAGATGTTTGTCGAAACAAAAGACCAGTTATTTGCAAAATTTATCTCACTCACCGAGATGAAGGTCAAAGCGGCCGCATAGATCCAAGTGTTTGCCGAAAAACGCTTTGCCCCAGCTGGGTGATTTTATTTTGGGCATGCGCAGCGATCAATCGTTGCGGCGCGTCCCGGTAAATCGCTCGAAATCAGACCGTACCAACGCCAGTGCGGCGTGTTTTGACTTGATAACATCGATATTGGCCTGCACTTCGGCAATTTTTTCAGCCAGATCAAGTTCGGCGGAACGAATCAAATCAACCTTCTCGGCTCTGCCCTTCATACGATTACCCAATTCACTGACGGGCGACTCAATGCCGCTGAAGACCCCACGCATCCAAGTGGCGGATTCTCTGTGGGCGATTTCCAGAACACGAATAACCTGCGGGGCAATGGTGGCAATAAATTGATCGGCGAGGGTATTTGAGCGGCGCACCAGCAGCGGGCCGGATCGGATGAGTTCATTCGTCGCCTTTTCTTCCGCCCTGTCAATTTCCGTCAGGAAACGATGAGTCGCAAAAAGATGAATTTCATGGCGACCCAGGCCAAGAGTTCGAAATGTTTTTTCACCAAGGTTGCCGAATATCAGCCGGATGTCTTCCAACTTGGTGTCCAATGCCGCGATATGCGCGCGCGAGGTGGCAAAGTAGCTGGCCAATGCCTCGCCTGTTCGACCAGGCAGCAAACCGTCGGCAATTTTACGTTGAGTTGTTCGTGCGCTGGCCTTGGCCAATTCGGGGTTGGTGAGATCGGCCAACTCTTTGCTGAGGGCGCTATGGATGGGTTTGATCGCGCGCAACTCCTCAAGAGCGGCGAGCAATATTGATTGTTTGCTGCCCGCACCGGCACCCAACGCCTCCATCAACAATAGATTTTTCCGGCGCAAATCACTTAATGCGCGCAAGCTCTCCAATGCCTGAAATCTTGATTGGTCGATGGTCGCCTGAATTCCCTCCAGCGTGCTGGAAAGGGTTGATAAGATATCCTTACCCAAGGTCTCTTGGCGGTTTTCTGGCAAATACAGAGACAATGCCCGCTCAAGTCGGTACAAACGACTTTTTAATAACGCATCTTGATTGCCTTCGAATTTTCCAATCAAAGCCTGGGTCGCCGAGACCGGTAAAACTTTGATTGGTTCGACCCGCATTAAATCAGCCACATCTTGCACGCGATTATCAACTTCCTTTAACCACTCCCGATCCGCGTCTTTTGGGTCAAGTGCATTTTCCACGTGTAACAAATCAACTTTATTAATCGCCACCAACCGGGCTTGTGTCGACTCAACCCGTTCGCGATCGCGTAAATTTCTGGCACCTCCCAACGCATCTTTCCAAATCGCCATATCGCGTTTTGTTACGCCCTCGGCCGCGTCCAGCACAACCACGATCGCGTCGGCGGCAGGAATATTTTCACGGGTAAATTCCGGCTCAACCGTGAGCGCCGATAAGCCGGGTGTATCAATCACCACCAAACCGGCATCCAGCAGCGGGTGGGGAAAATTGATCGAGGCATAACGCCAGCACGGAACCTCTACCGAGCCGCCGGATTGATTAATTTTGACGGCCGGATCCTGGTGCAGCCCCCAAGACAAGGCGTCGGAAACACTGACGTGCCGGGTCTTGGCAAGAGCGGAAAACGCCCGCGCAATGGAGTCTGGATTGTCTGCATCAAAGGCAGTAAACGCCCATGCGGATTCATCGTTGTAAATATCTTGAAAACGGCGGGGCGCCTCACGAGATTCGATCGGTAACAGGCGCATGCCAGTCTTTCTGGACTGGTCAAAGCGCACTTCCGTGATACAACGCGTGGCATGTGTGGTGCCGGAGGGCAACAGACGGACACCTAGGTCAGCAAAAAACAGCGCGTTGATCAGCTCGGATTTGCCGCGCCCTGCCTCGGCAACAAAAATGATGGTGATGGCAGCCGACTGGACGCTCGTCTCGAGCAATTTGAAGACAGCGGCGTTCTCCGCCGAGTAATAGCCCTGAACCTGCAAAAATTCACGAATCCTCGTAATTTGCGTCGACACGCCATAGCGCCAAGACTGCAATGATGCCAGCCGCTCGGTCAGGACGTGCTTGGTTTGCATAAGATTAATTTAATTTTTATCAAATTTAGGCAGGGCAGCACCAGCTGGACAATTATCGCTGACATTGCGGACAAAAATAGCTGCTGCGTTGCCCTTGGCGAATCATTCTTATGCTGCTGCCGCAGACCCGGCAAGGCGCATCAGCACGGTCGTAAACGGTCGCCTTGAGTTGAAAATATCCAGGCTCCCCGTCGACCTTGAGGTAATCGCGCAGGCTTGACCCGCCCGCCTCAATAGCGCGCGACAAGGTTTGCTGGATGGCTGCTGCCAACAATTCATAACGCGCTTGCGAAATTTTCCCAGCCGCTGTTGTTGGCCGAATGCCGGCAACAAACAATGCCTCGGAGGCGTAGATATTTCCCACTCCCACAACAATGCGTGCATTCATGATGAACTCCTTGACGCTAACGGATCGACCCCGCGAAACCTGAAATAAATGCGCGCCATCAAATTCATCATCAAGCGGCTCTGGTCCCAGTACGGCCAATAAAGGATGTGCGGGTTTAGGACCGGCAATCCATAACATCGCGCCGAAACGGCGGGGATCGTGATACCGAATCAGCGTTTTGTTGCCCAGGACAATATCGACGTGGTCGTGTTTTGCCGGGGGCGCGCCGTGTCGGGTCGAAAACAGAGAGCCAGACATGCCAAGATGACACAGTAAAAAACCACCACCGTTTTCCGCCTCAATATTCCATAACAAATATTTACCGCGTCGCAAAACATCCGAGACGATGCGCTTTTCAAGCGTTCTGGCCAAGGTGGCCGGGATTGGCCAACGCAAGCGTCGATCTCGCACGGTTACCTTCATAATTTTCTGATTCACCACCGACGGCAACAGTCCTCGGCGGGTGGTTTCAACTTCCGGCAGTTCGGGCATCGCGGGACTTTCTGAAAGATACCAAAGGGCAATTCTGGCACGGCACTGTTGTTCGGGTAAAAAGCAGGCATTCGGCGGCGCTGGGAGGCAATATTCACCCCAGTGTTGCGCTATGATGTTGGCATGAACAAGACAAGTTTATCCAGTTTGAGCGGACCAGCAGTTTTTTTAATGCGGGGTCGTGTATTTGGTCTTTTTGTGTCGTTCGCATTGGCGGCGACTCATGCGAAGGCGGACGTTTCAATGGTGGTTGCGCAGGCCAAATCCGCCATTGATAACAAGACTGTATTAGCGGCCCAAACAGCGCCGGATAAAAAAGTCGTACCACCACAAACGCCCACTTCGCAGGTGTTATACCAATTTTTAATGGCGGAAATTGCCGGCCAACGCGGTCAATCACAGCTGGCTGCAAGGGGTATGTTGGATTTGGCTGGTCGCACCCAGGATGTGCGTGTCGCCAGACGGGCGGCCGAAATCGCTTTTCAAACGCGCCAATCCGAAGAGGCGCGTAGTGCATTGTTGCTTTGGTTGGAATTAGAACCGGAGTCGTCCGTCGCCCGACAGGCGTTGGCAGCGTTGCTTGGCACCAATGACTCGGTCGAAAAAGTCCTTGAAACAATGGCGGCGTGGTTGGCCGAAGAAAACGCCGGCAAAAAAATTGCGCCTGTTTTATTCGTACAAATGCCGTATTTGCTGGCGCGTTTCCCTGACCGTAAAAAAGTCGCCGACGCGGTTGTACAGCTGGCTCAGCCGTTTCAGGGGTTGGCTGAAGCCCAATACGCGCAGGGTGTGACGTCTATGTTGGCTGGCAATCAGGGCGCGGCCTCTGCAAGTCTCGTCAACGCCTTAAAAATGCGGCCTAATTTTCCCCGGGCGGTCATTGCCATGGCGCAGCTGATTCGCAATGGCGGTGTTGACCTTTTGACTGCAAAAAGTGGCATCGCCGCGCCGCTGTCAGCTGACGAGGCTGCGACGCGCTTCTTATCTGATTTCCTGAAGCGTTTCCCGGATGCCACAGAAGTTCGTATTGCCTATGCCCGACTGTTGGTGGGCATGAAAGCGATGCTTGAGGCGAGGGAGTCGTTTCGGCGCGCGGCAGTTGAATTACCACTCGATGCCGAGCTGCCCTATGCCGTTGGCTTGATTTCACTGCAAATTGAAGATTGGGCAGAAGCTGAAAAACATTTCAAGCATACACTCACACTGCAGCCGCGTGACAAAAATCCAATTTTTTTTAATCTTGCCTTGGTCGCAGAGGGAAAAAAAAATCCTGACGGGGCAATGGATTGGTACCGGCAGATTAGGGAAGGCGATTATTTTGTCAGCGCACAGCTAAAGATCGCAAACCTGTTGGCGAAACAGGCCGGTTTCGACGTCGGCAGGAATTTCTTGAAAGACGCGCAAAAAGCGCTGGTGGGTGACGCCGAGTCCGCGACGATTCGCATCCAGCTGGTGTTGGCTGAGGTTCAGATGCTGCGCGAAAAAAGCACCGCAACGGAAGTTGGCACCGCGGGCAAAGCGGCACTGGCGGATGCGTTTCAGGTGCTGACCGCCGCGCTGATCGTCCATCCGGAATCGGTAGAACTACTGTATGACCGTGCCATGATTGCCGAAAAAATTAATGATCTGGACACGATGGAAAAGGACTTGCGGGCGGTGGTCAAAACCAAACCCGATCATGCCCACGCCTTTAATGCGCTTGGTTACTCATTCGCGGATCGTGGCATTCGATTGAATGAAGCGTACGAGTTAATACAGAAAGCGCTCAGCTTGTCACCGGACGATCCATTTATCCAAGACAGCTTGGGATGGGTCCAATTCAAAATGGGTCGAGAAGTCGAGGCGTTGGCGACCCTGGAAAAAGCACACACTGTGCGGCCGGACCCGGAAATTGCCGCGCATTTGGGTGAGGTGATGTGGAGCCTTGGCAAACGTAGCGAAGCCATCGTGATTTGGGAAAACGCCCTAAAGGAGTCGCCCGGCAACCCCGTTTTAAAAACCGTCATGGAGCGGCTGGCGCGTTGAAATCCCTGTTGCAATATTTCCGAGAGGCGCTGATTGGATTCACCATTGGCGTGCAGTCATGAATTTTCGCAAAACAGCACCTGCGTGGGTCGTGATCACGTTTGGTTTGGCGGGATGTGCGGTCAACCCGACTGGTACACCGGTCGGGTCGGTCGATTCCACGGCCATTGCTGCTGCACCCTACGTAGACCGGTTTAAGCTCACTGCCAGGGTCAGCGTGCGGGTGGCGGATAAACTTGATGTCATTAAAATTGTTTGGTCAAGGCATCCGCCCGATGAACATCTGGCGATTTTTACGCCGTTTGGATCACAAATTGCAGAAATTGTGTCGAATCGTGAAGGGGCAACCTTGCGTCGCACGGACAACGATCACGCGCCACTGCGTGCCGACAGTGTCGCCGATTTGATGGCGATGGCCGTAGGCGTGCGGGTTGAACCTTTCGCCCTGGCCCGATGGCTGCAGGGTTATGACCTGCAATCCACTTGGGACTCAGCTGTTTTTCCGGATGCGGGCGCGCGGCGCACCTGGCAGGTCGAAGCTGAAAATTTTCGAGTGATCGACGGTGCCCGCGTCGCCGCCCGTGTGACTGCGATTTCAGGTGATACGGTTGTGCGTGTGGTCATCGACGAATTTGGGGTGCGCTAATGGCGTCGTCTGAAGTGTATGCGCCGGCCAAATTGAACCTTTTTCTGCACGTGACCGGTCGGCGAGATGATGGTTATCACCTATTGCAATCCATTTTTACTCTGATCGATGTCGGCGACCGAATTAAGCTTGCGATTCGGCAGGATGGCATCATCCGGCGGATCAACAATATTGAAGCCATTTCGCCTGAAATCGATTTAACGCTGCGGGCGGCCGCTGCGCTCAAAAACAGGACAGGGTGTCCGCTGGGCGTGGATATTGAGCTGAAAAAAGTCATACCCATGGGGGCCGGACTGGGCGGCGGTAGCGCGGACGCCGCCTCCGTGTTGCTCGCCCTCAATCGGTTATGGCATTTAAATTTGCCCAACGCAACGTTGCGGGAAATTGGCCTCGGCCTGGGAGCGGACGTGCCTTTTTTTG
>JAYTBF010000020.1:0-13497 GCA_043737175.1 Burkholderiales bacterium | reverse complement strand
CGCCGCCGTCAGCGTCGTCTTGCCGTGATCTACGTGACCAATCGTGCCTACGTTAACGTGTGGCTTGGTTCGTTCAAACTTGCCTTTTGCCATTTTCTTGTTCCTCGCTAAATACTCAAGTTAACTAAAAACCTGTTGCCGCTTTGCCGCCTCTGTTTCAAGGCATTGATACCAACCGTATCTACGCAGCTACCGATTACTTTGTTATCCGACAAAAAAGCCAACCGTCAATTCGACCCTGCTCTTTTGCGGCTTAAATCATGGTGCTCTTGATGCGGATTGAACGCACGACCTCTCCCTTACCAAGGGAGTGCTCTACCACTGAGCTACAAGAGCAAAAACTGGAGCGGGAGAACGGGATCGAACCGTCGTATGCAGCTTGGAAGGCTGCCGTTCTACCATTGAACTACTCCCGCACATCTAATACTTTTAACAACCCTGCAAAATTCTTGGTGGAGAGGGCTGGATTCGAACCAGCGTACTCGTAAGAGGGCAGATTTACAGTCTGCTGCCATTAACCACTCGGCCACCTCTCCACGGAACCAAACATTATCCAAGGTTTCAGTCCAAACGTCAACGAAGTTTAGATTTTTACGACGTTGGTCTGGCTATTCGACGCGGAATGCGCAGTTGAAAGGCGTCGAACTGGTCTGGCGGGATAAAATTATGGGGCCAACGAGCATGCAAAATTCTGCGGCGTGTCGAAAAAACTCCTTGGCAACCACTTACATATGTCCGTTCCCTTGTCCAATCACACCCCGCTTCGTGTTGCCGTTGTTTCCATCGGCCGCAGCGGCACCTCATTAATTGCCCGAATTTTGGACGAGGTGCTCGGCGTCGATTTTGGTGACGAAGCCGACCACATTCCGCGCAACCACAACAATCCAGACGGTTATTTTGAAAACGCCGAATTCTTAGCCTTTAACGACCGCGTACTTCAGGCAGCAGGCGGCTGGGTCTTATCACCGCCACCCCTGAATTACATGCAAAAAATGGCCGCGTCGACCCGTGACGCCCTCGTCAGTGAAGCCACCGGCCTGCTCAAAAAGTACGCCAAAAACAAACCGACCTTTGGCTGGAAAGACCCGCGCCTTTCGTTCACGCTACCCATTTGGCAGGCGGCTTGCCCAACCATGACGCCGATTATTGCCTTCCGAAAGCCTATATCGGTGCTGTCATCCATCGCCGCCCAACTCGATCGACCAATCGAATCGTTGACTGACTTGTGGTTTGCGTATTACCAAAGAGTATTTGCTTACACCGACGGAATGCCGCGACACATATTGAGTTTTGATGATTTGTTGGCCGACCCGTTGCACGTGGTTCTGGCCTTGGCGCAGCACTTGGGCATTGTGGTTGACCCCGCACAAGTGCAGGCTCAATTGGCACAGATTGTGAAACCCCAGCAATCGCGCCATTCTTCAGCCAAAACCAGCCCGGGAAGTCCAGACCTATTGACCGCACCCACTGCTGCGCTTTTTTATTATTTGCAGACCTCAACCCAAAACGGCGGGCAGCCAGATTCACAAACTCTGAAGACTTTGCTGGCGACAGCCAATTAAGACGGAAGGCGGTTAAATCACTGGTTCGAGATTTGTCGACTGCCCTCGGAAAACACGCCAAAACCACCAGCCAATGACTACCGGCTCGGGTTGAGTCCGGTAATGGCCAGCATGATGGCGATCATAATGACCGCAATAATGGCGCCAATGGTCAGAATGGCCAGGGGCTCAATCAGCAGCAAAAACCGTTTCATGCGATTGCGCCCGGCTTCCATCGATAACTCGCCTAGTGTCGCCACGGTTTGCGGTAATTCGCCGGATTTTTCACCGACTCGAATTAAATTCACACCGGTCGCGCCGACCAAGCCATATTTAGCGGCCGATTCGGCCAAGGTCGCGCCACCGCGCACGTCGCGGATGACAAAATTCACGCGTTCGCGCATTTTTGGAAAACGTAACCCACCGGCAGACAGCTCCAGCGCGGCCAAAATCGGCACTCGGTTTCCCAATAACGCACCCAGCGTGGTCGCCCAGCGACCGATTTCCGCCTCGGTCAACCACTCACCAACCAGCGGCATTTTTGATAAGCGGGTTAACCAACGGGTACGACCAGCGGCATCGCGAATACTCAGAACGAACAATCCCACGCCCGCCAGCGCCACCAGCAACAGGGCCAACCAGTGCGTCTGCAAAAAAACGCCAATTTTGATGACAATGAGCGAAATCTCCGGGATGTCCGCGCCACGGCTGCCTTTGACCAGATTGGCGAATCGCGGCACCACCGCCAGAAAAATCATCAACACCGCGGCAATGCCGGCCACCACCAAAATGACTGGGTAAGTCAGTGAATTACGCATTTCCTGGGCAACACGTTCGTCGTATTCCATTTGTTTGGCGGCGTCCGCCAATGCCGGTGCCAGTTTTCCGGTCATTTCACCGGTGGCGGCCAGTTGCTCAACGTATTGTGGAAACTCAATTTTTGACTCGGCAAGCGCCTTCACAAACGGGTTGCCCGCGTTCAGGCTACGGTGGGTGCGCCGCAAGCCCACCCCCGCCGGTTGTCCGGCGCGCGCCAATGCGATCGAGTCGATTGCGTCGACCAAGGTAATGCCGGCGCGCAACAGGGTCGCCAATTCCCGAATGATCATAATCTTTTCGGTGGTGGCAACCTTGGTACTTCTGGCAAAACCAAGCACCGACGTTGCTTTTGCGACATTTTCGTCTGGAACACCGCCCTCTTGCTCGAGTTTTATTGGCGTTAACCCCTGCTCCGCAAGACGCAGCAACGCTTCTTGTTGGTTGGTGGCATCCATCTTTCCTTCGACGGTGGCACCTTGCGAATTAATCGCTTCGAATCGAAATTGTGGCATGGGTTATTTTGTTTCCATTTCAATCATTTGCAAATGCAGCGTCGTTGATGCACGATTCGCGGATCGGATTTCAATTCATCCAAGCTGGTAATACCGACGCCACCGCCTTGCCGCTGCCTTACTACGCAGCCAGCTTTGCGCTGGCAAGGCGATTGAGACTAACGCCCTGCTCGGCAGCTTGCATGGCCAGCGCCCGATGGGTCTCAGGCGGGACCCGTACACGAAACTCACCGCTGTAATGCTTTTCAGCCAATGGCGCAGGCACAATTTCGCCGCTTGCCTGCAAATCCGCGACCGTGTCGGCGACGATCTGTCGTATGCCCTTTAGTGCGGCTTCAGGGGTCTTGGCTAGCCAGGACAGAGACGGGAATTCGGCGCATAAGCCGACATGTTCGCCATCCTCGGATGACCAAGTGACCCGATAGGTGTAGTGATCAACGCTCATTCTTCATTCCCTCCAGTTTGTCGATAGCCAAGAGCACTTGTCGAACCTGATACGCCTTGGCATTGCCTTTGTCGTCCTGTATGTTGATCCGCGGGTCGCCCAACCATGGCGTCTTGAAGATCAAATGACTGGTTCCCTTTTGTCGAGGCTTCCCGAAAAATGTTTCACAGACCCGCTTGAGTTCAACGAACCGTACATTTGTCGGCTCCCGGCGCATCTGATCGAGGATTTTCCTGGCGGCAACCATGGGTGAATGGTATCAATAGTGGAACCACTTTTCAATAGTTGCTGGCGTAATGTGCATGCCACCCAATATCGAATTCGTCCCTGTCAAGTATGCAGCGCAAGGGTGGGCAGGATTCATCTGCCCACGTTTACGGCAAACCGTGATTCCAGGCGAGTTCGTGGGCACGGCGAAGGACTGCCTTTGCCCACCCTACCGGCGAAGCGACTTTCGTAAGGTGGGCAGGATTCATCTGCCCACGCGTTGATGATGTGTCCATGACACCGCGCCATGAACAATCTCACCCAATGTCGCCGGATGGGATTCCTCACCAAAAGCCGTTCGGAATGACAAGCCCGGAAGGAGCACCGCGTATTCCGGGGCAACAAGTTCAAATTCACCGCGCCGCGTCTTCGGCCAACATCGCATCCTCAGCACCCATGCCCTGGCTTTGTGAGCCGGCCACACGCAACACCTCTTCGATGCTGGTGACACCCTGCGCCGCCTTGATCAACCCATCCTCACGCAAAGTGCGGAATTTCCATCCGCTGACCGCACGACGGGCGATATTGGCCAATTCCATCGACGATGCCCTGGCGACAATGGCGTCCTGAATTTCCGGAGTGACCGTCAGCAACTCGTGAATGCCCGAGCGCCCACGGTAGGCACTGGCATCGTCCTTTCCGGACATGGGCGCGGACAATTTTGGATTTTTCGGCATGGCCATTGGGTACGCTGCACCAAGGGTCGAAAATTCCTGTTGAAGCCAATTGGGTGTTGCCACCGGTTTTGATTTCGCTGGATCGAGCTTGCGAATCAGCCGTTGCGCCAATACCGCCCGTACCGACGTCGCCAATAGGAACGGCTCAATACCCATTTCCAGCAAGCGCGTAAACGCCGACGGTGCATCATTGGTGTGAATCGTCGCCAACACCAAATGCCCCGTCAATGCGGATTGAATGGCAATTTCAGCGGTTTCCGCATCCCGAATCTCACCAATCATGATTACATCCGGATCATGGCGCAGAATCGAGCGCAACGCACGGGCAAATGTGTATCCAATCTCTGAATGCGTTTGAATCTGGGTGATGCCCGACATGCGGTATTCGACCGGGTCTTCAACTGTGACAATTTTCAGACTACGGTCGTTAATGGCAGACAACGCGGAGTAAAGGGTGGTGCTTTTACCCGAACCGGTCGGTCCTGTCACCAGCACAATGCCGTTGGGCTGCTGCAAGATCGCCTCAAACGCCTGAAGAATGTCCGGTGACATTCCCAACGACGCCAGTGACAAATCGGCACGCTCTTTGGGCAACAACCGTAAAACCAGCGACTCACCGTGCACACCGGGAATTGCCGACACACGAATGTCCATCTCTACACCCGATACCCGCGTGGTTATACGACCATCCTGCGGCAAACGCCGCTCGGCAATATCCAGCCCTGAAATCAGCTTGACACGAGAGGCAATGGCGTCAAAACCATCACGCGGGCGCGCCATACGTGTCTGTAAAACACCATCAACCCGCAACCGAACCTCAAAATCGCGCTCGCCCGGCTCAATATGGATGTCGGAAGCCCGCTCATCCACCGCCTGCGCCAATACGTTATTCACAAACTCGATTACCGGCGCTTCTTCGGCGAGCTCTCTAAGGTAATTCGCGTCGCCCAGATTGCCAGATCGCACCTTCGTGTCGCCGTCGCGCAATAATTGCCCAGCGCGCGCCAGATCTTGGCTGCGCGCCCAATTAAACGCCACATGTTTTATACCGACATCATGGGCCGCACGGCTGGCAAGCTCGTTAAGCTCACGATCTAGCGGGTCTTTTGCCATTACATGTAGAGCATTGTTGTGCATAAATGGCACTGCATCACGCGACTGCCACCATCCGCGGGTTAAACCTAGCAGGCTTATCGCCTCATTGATCTCCCCTGCGCCTTGCAAACTGGAAGGAGTTGTGGATGCCGCCAACAGGTTCAATCCGGTCTGCTCACTTAAATGTGGCAGCAATGCATCCTCGGATAACGCCCCCATACGCACCAACACCGCGCCCAATCGGTTACCCGCGCCGCGCATTGCGCCAAATGTTGAACTGACTTCGAGCTGGAAGGCCAATGCCTTTTCCACATCAATGATGGATATCTTGCCTGCAGCGACTAAGCGGGCGCCAATCAAATCGGTGTCTTTATTGGTTTCAGGTGACTGCATCAGGGGAATTCCATCGTTTTAAAAATAAGGGGGGGTGCCTTGGCGCCCCATGGCGCAAGACGCGGTGGCAATCTGCATACATACAATCCCTAAAACGTCGCCCACTGACGACAAAGCGGATTGTATTGGCCCCCCGCCCGCAGAATGCCATCAAAACCACACGAAAAAACATAAATAGTGTGTCGTGCTTCACTTGCATTAATTTTTAGTTCAAAATATTCTCGCACATGTCAGTGAGTGGCGAAGTCAGCAGACGAAGTTAAAGTATCTTCTCAACATTCGAGTTATGTTGTAATATTGCAACATAACCGACGCAAAACACGCGGAAACACGGGTGAATTTGCAAAGTGGCGAAGATTTCTTTACCATTGTCGGGACGTCGTAATAAACTCATGGCGTCAGCAAGGCGGATTACGATTCTTTGAAGGCAATTCCATCGCGCCGGCGCGATAAAAAAAAGAACGAGCTGCCTCGCTAAACCGTTATGAAAATTTTTGTTAGTACTAACACAATCCTTCAAAGGAGACAGTAATGAGAGTTTCAATGAACAAAGTAACCCTGTTAAGTGCAGCTGTAGCGGCATTGTTCGCATCGGCAGCACAAGCACAGTTGTTGACGTTGACAGTCGCTGGGTCAACAACAACAACCAATATTTATGCAAGCGAAGTAAAAACACCAGCAGTCCTTACTAACGCGGCAGCGCTTGTTAACACAACAGTGCTCGGCTTCGGTGTGGCATCGTTGAATGACCGTTACATTCGGTATGACATCACCAATGCAACGTTTGGCACTGCTGTAACTGCCGGCATGCTTGTTTTGGTCTCTGCTGTTGCACCTACACCTTTTCTCAACACCGCTGTAGTTCAAGGTGGTGCGGTTGGTGAAAACTACGTTGTATTCCAAGTTACCGGCAATACGTCTGGTCACGCGGCAACCGATCCACTGACATTCACTTACCCGGCTGCAAGCATTCTGAATATTGCTGCTGCGGCAGACGTAAGATTGTCATACTCGCTACATGAAACAGCCGTTTCTGCAAATGGCGCTGTACCTTCAAACGTTACGCGTTTGCATACCACGAGCGGTGTGGTCGTGAAGTTCACTCCTTCGATTACTATCACAACGACACCCGTCGGCACGGGCGTCACCGAGACAATCGCTGCAACTCAAAACTTCCAACAGTTTTGTAGCGGCGCCACACTCGGCACGCCTGGAACCGCTGGTTGCGCGTCAACCTCTACGGATCTTCGTGCGGTCATTGGAAATATTGCAACGTACGCACTGGTTGCTGCTCCAGGAAAGCATATTACAACTGGCGTTCCCGTTACATTTGCTGATGTCGTTGGCGTAACTTCCGCTGTCACGATTTCTGGTGGTTTGAGCAACGCTGCTTCAATCGTGCCGAACATTTCGGTAACAACGGTAGCGGTTTGTGCACCAACCGGTACAGCTGGCGTAACAACAGGGTTGACCGCAACGTCGGCTAGATTTGTTGTTGCAGCGACCCCGTTGGCTGTTGGTTCCATGAACACGCTTTGCGCTGTTGTTAATGGTACAAGCAGCATTAATGAGCAATCGTTTACCGGTTCATACAAGCGTGAAGCTGCAGCTGCACCATACGACACAACTGGCTTAATTGATTTGGGAACAACCGGTCAGTGGGTGCGTGATGGCGCCGAGTTCCAGTCGCCTTGGTTCTCGTTTGGTGGTACGCGTTACATCAGCCGGTTCTTCTTCATGAACACGGGTTCGACCGCCGCAACCTGTACCGCAACAATCCTGACAGAAGCCGGCAATACGGTTACTGCGGGTTCACTTGCAGCTGGCTTTAGCGTTCCTGCTAATGGTCAATTGGCGGTATTGGCAACGGATATTGCGGCCTCAGCAACTGTTGCTGGCCGTGCCGCAGTGCGCTTTGCGTGCTTGGCACCAACCACAAACATGCAAGGTCGTTATGTGATCACCGACACCGTCAGTGGCGCACTCGACTCAGGTCAGTTGCTCCGTCCAGGAACAAACTAATCTCGCGATTAGTTTAGATCCTAAAGTAGGCCAAAAAGGGACGCTTCGGCGTCCCTTTTTTTATCATGCGTTGTCATCTTCAATTGCGCAAAACAAGTCGCCATGCTGCTGCGCCAATGCAGCCATTTCATAAAATATGAATACCCATAATTCTAGCTATCTGAACGCGCAACTAATTCAGCAAGCCCTAACTGCCCACCAAAGGGGCGATATTAATGGCGCCACTCAATTGTTTGAACAAGCGCTTGCCCGCGACCCGGCGCACCCGGATGCACTGCATTTTCTTGGATTGATAAGGCATCGCGCCGACAAAAGTACGTCCGCGCTGAAAATGGTTGAGGAGTCGATTCGCGCTGCCCCGAAGAATCCACATTTCCTGACCAATATGGGAGCGATCTACGCAGAGTCTGGCGATAACGAAAACGCAATGCGATGTTATCGTAAAGCACTTTCAATTTTGCCAAGTCTAGCGGAGGCACAAAATAATCTCGGCAATTTGTATCTGACTATTGGCAACCCCGAATCCGCATTGGCGTGCTTCAGAAAGGCTGCGACTTTCAAGCGCGGCTATATCGAACCGCAACGTGGCATCGCGCAAGCACTGAATGCAATGGGTAAATATAATGATGCCCGGAAGCATCTTGAAGATGCCGTTTCTGCGCATCCGAATGATCCAAATCTGCCATTGGACTTGGGGTTGATACTATTTGAGTCCGGCGAAAAGAACCGGGCAATGCAGGTTTACGAAACGGCAGTCAAAGCCAACCCGCTGGCGGTCAACGTACTGATGACCTATGCAAATTCATTACGGGATGATGAACGGCTTGCTGACGCCGAGCATATCTATCGGCAAGTTCTGGCGCTCGAGCCTATGCACATAGAGGCGCTTTGTTTCTTCGCAGATCTGCTCCGCCGTCGACGCCTACTAAACGAAGCCGAACCTATTCTAACGGCTGTCACCATTGAGGCACCAGACAATGCCATTGGACACTTTTGTCTGGGCGCCTTACGCCTTGATCAAAATTTATTCAAAGAGGCGATTACTTGTTTCGAACGTGTCTGCGAATTGAGCCCGAAGTGGGCGTTGGCCATTCACAATCTCGGTGCCGCGCACGCCCTTGCCGGAGATCACAGCACAGCCAAGCGCGCGTATGCTAAGGCTCTTGCGCTAAATCCAGCCGATGTGCAGCCACAATTGGGCATTGCTTCGTCGCTGGCTTTGGAGGGCAATATTGATGACGCCATTGTGGCTTATCAACACGCAATCAAGATCGACCCAGGTCACTACGAGACCTATATGGGGTTGTTTATGGCAATGCAATACTCGGACCAAATTTCGTCCCAAGTACTTTTTAACGCGCATCAGTCGTTCGCCAAACAATTTGAAACTCCACTAATATCCACATGGCCAATACATACGAATTCTCCCGATAAGGATCATCGTTTGCGAATTGGCTACGTTTCAGGCGACCTTCACCACCATGCCGTCGCGTATTTCATTGAACCGATTCTTGAAAAACACGACAAACGAATCTTCGAAGTATTTTGTTATGCCAATTCGATGGTTAACGATACTTTTACTGAACGAATCAAAAAACACGCAGAACATTGGACGGTGTGTGCAGACATAACGGACGATGAATTATTCAAAAAAATACAAATCGACAGAATTGATATTTTGGTTGACCTCAGTGGTCATACCGCCCACAACCGATTACGAGTATTTGCACGAAAACCAGCGCCCATTCAAGTGACCTGGATCGGCTATCCGGGCACAACAGGAATGACGGCAATCGATTATAGAATTACAGATCATATGCTTGATCCAGTTGGCGTCGCCGATACTTTACATTCTGAAAAACTTTTCAGATTGGCTCAAATGAATGCGGCATTTCGTCCACCAATGGAGAAAGTGCCTGTCAGCTCGTTACCCGCAATCACGAGCGGTTCGTTTACATTTGCCAGCCTGAATGGCGCAGCCAAGACTAGCCGGCGCGTAATATCCTTATGGTCAAGAATCTTGCAACGAATTCCCAACGCAAAACTTATCATCGGCAACGCTGACGCGCCCGCTTATATTGAACGGTTGAAAACAACATTTGCTGAATTCGGTGTCAACGAACAACGAATATCCTTTCACCCACGAGTCCCTATGACTCAATTCCTTAATTTGCACAATCAAATTGATCTTTGTTTAGATACACTGCCATACAATGGTGCGACAACCACATTGCTTGGGCTCTGGATGGGCGTGCCCGCAATTACGGTCGCCGGCCACACCACGTCCTCCCGCTGTGGTGTAAGCATTCTCTCGCAACTTGGGCTTACTGATTTCATTGCGACCACGGATGATGAGTATGTCGAACTCGCAGTTCGCATCGCTAATGACCTTCCAGCCCTTGCGAGTCTGCGAATGAATTTACGGGCTTTGCTGGAGGTTTCCGCAGGTGACGCTAATCGTGCAACCGGGTTGGTTGAGAGCGCGTATCGTGAAATGTGGGGAACCTGGTGCGACTCTCAGACAATTAGAACCAGCTGATGATATCCAACAACCAAACTCCGCACATGAACGCCGCCGCACAACTGCAGCTTGCGTTGCACCAGCACTCGACCGGACAGCTTGATCACGCGGAACAAATTTATCGACAAATTCTCGCTACAGCGCCTCGTCAACAAGATGCGCTTCACTTTCTAGGCATGTTATTGCACCAACGTGACAACAATACCGACGCACTGCCGCTTCTCGAAAAGTCAATTGCTGTCAGTCCACGCAACGCCGTGTTTTTAAATAATCTGGCGACCGTGCTGATCAAGCTTAATCGCCCTGAGGACGCGGTCGCGGCATGCCAAAAGGCGATTTCGGTCCAACCCAAGTTTGGGCCGGCATTTTATAACCGCGGCAATGCGCTACTCCTTGTTGGCAAGCCAAGCGAGGCTTTGGAATCTTTTCGCTCCGCATTTAAACACGGGCACGACACCGCCGATGTCCATAATGCCATTGGCCGGTTATCGGTGAGCCAACAAAATTTCCAAGCAGCCGCCATTTCTTTTCGTCGGGCAATCAAACTCAAACCGGCCACTGCGACTTCATACGCAGACCTAGGCGTCGCATTGGTAAGAGTTGGCGATCTCGAAGGCGCCAAAGATGCCTATACGCAATCGTTGGCGCTTGCGCCGGATGTGCCTGACGTTCTCAACAATCTGGCGAATACAATGTTCAAATTGGACAAGATGACTGCCCGGTATATGAGCGATCCACACAAAATGTATTTGCATGCGCTTGAGCTTTGCCCGGACTTTGCCGAAGCACAATTGAATCTCGCGTTCTTTCTAGCACAATGCGGATTTACCAATTTGGTGACGGGCAATGCTGAAGCTGCTGCAATTGAATACCGGGAAGCATTGGAAGTGCGTCCAAATTTTCCAGAGGCGCATTCGAACCTCCTGCTCTGCATTCAGTATCTGGATACACTTACCCATGAGGAGAAGTTTCAGGAACATATCAAATTCGCTGGCAAATTTGAAACGCCGGTCAAACCATTCTGGCCAACACACCAAAATACACCTGATGCGTCACGCCGAATTCGTGTGGGTTATGTTTCTGCAGACTTCCGCAATCACGCGGTCGCGTCATTTTTCGAACCAATCCTTAAGAACCACGATAGAACCAAATTTGATATTTATTGCTATTACAACCACGCTCAGCAAGACGAAATGAGTACGCATATTCGGTCCCTCGCCGATGCGTGGCGACCGTGTGATCGGGCCACCGATAACGATCTGTTTGAGATAATTACAGCTGATCAGATCGATGTTCTGGTCGACTTATCTGGCCACACGGCGGCCAATCGGCTACCCGTTTTCGCCATGAAACCCGCGCCCGTTCAAATGACTTGGATTGGTTATGCGGGGACAACGGGGCTGACCGCGATGGATTATCGGATCACTGATCGGCACCTCGACCCACCAGGGATGACTGAGCCATTTCACGTTGAAAAACTCGCGCGGCTGCCAACGGCGTCAGCGACATTTACCCCTTCGCCTGAAAGTCCCGCAGTCAATGCATTGCCGGCGCTGGCCCGCCAAGTCGTTACCTTCGCCTCATTAAATGGCGCGGCAAAAATAACGACGACCGCGCTCGAAACTTGGGCGAAGATTCTGCAGAGTGTTTCTAACTCACGAATGCTGATCGGCAACGTAAATGACGAATCATTACGAATAAAAATCATCGGAATTTTCAAGGAACGAGGCGTAGCTGAAGATCGGCTTGACCTTCGTAGGCGCCTCACCATGAACGAATATCTGTCACTACACCACGAGATTGATATCTGCCTTGACTCCTTTCCATATGCAGGCGGCACCACCACATGCCACGCGCTATGGATGGGCGTGCCGGTAGTTACGCTTGCTGGAAATCATCCAATCACTCGGTGCGGCGTGGCATTGCTTTCCCCGCTGGGTCTGTCCGATTACATCGCCGAGAATAATTCCGAGTACATTTCGATCGCCAGCGACATGGCCAACGATCTAAACAAATTATCGACCTTACGCAGCACCTTGCGCAACAAGATGGAAAATTCCACCTTGATGAAACCTATTGAATTGGTAGGCGGTCTTGAAACAATCTATCGAGACGTTTGGACCAAATGGTGCCAAAATAAACACATCGAAACGAATGCGTAATCGCGGCGATATGAATTTTCCGCGAGAAAAACCATTTAGCACGCGAAATCAACATTTCCTCGCTAAGGAAATTCAATTGCCGCCCGTGCAATTTAGGAAGCCTATGCCAACACGAGTGTTTGACAAGTTCTGCAATCATTTCGACGCAATGTTTTTCCCATTGATCGTAACGATAGTCGCCAGTCTGACGGTTGCCGCCCAAGTGCGCGCATCTCAGCCGCCCCCATCCAACCCGCCAACAGCGACCCATCAATCAACCAATATAGTTGCCGCGCACAATAGCTCACCCGTTATCGCCCATCAAGGGTTCGGCTTATCCGACGGTCTGATCCGTGAACTTCGCCGCGGCGGCTACGTCATATACATGCGACACGGTGACACGCAACCAAGTCAAAAAGACATTCTGGGGCCTGGCGAGTGGTGGAAAAATTGTTCCACAACACAACAAACCAATGCCCTCGCGTTACCCACTGCCAGAGCGATTGGCGAAGCATTAACCACGCAACGAATCGTTATCGGTGATATCCAAACCAGCGAGTTTTGTCGCGCCTTTGATACCGGTGTTTTCCTCGGACTGGTCACCCCCAAGCGTAATCCAGCACTCAATGCGATCACCGCGTTTGCATCACAAAAACGCACCTTGGCCGATCAGGCCGCGGGCATCATCAATTTGATTTCGACCGTTCCACCTGTTGGACAAAATAGATTGCTGGTTGGACATGCGTTGTCACCCACAATCATCCACCCATTATTCGCCCATCTTCACGAGGGGCACACCCTTGTATTCAAGCCGGAGGGCAATAGCCGCTTTCACTTGGTTGCCGAACTCTCTCCCGCGCAGTGGCATTTTATTGGCAATCAAATTGTGACGGAAAACCAGAACTTTGTGGTGCAGGCATCCGTACCGCAGGCGAGCGCGTCGGTTGTTCCTTCAGGTGCGCCGCAGGTGATTCAACCACCGATTCAAACACCCGCCAATCAACCACCGGTGATCGATCCTACTCGGGAAATCAAGGGGGCCGCACTCATTGCCGCATTGCGCC
>JAYTBF010000019.1:0-2365 GCA_043737175.1 Burkholderiales bacterium | reverse complement strand
TACCGACTGTCGCACTTGCCGGAGCAGGTTTGGTGGCCGTTGCCGCGGTGGCGGTCACCCCTCCCGCATCGGCCACCCCAAGCAAGGATGAAGACCTGAATTTTTTCGACAGCTAAATAATTTGCGGGCAGCAAGCTGCCTGGCAACCATTGGTATGCGCCATTCACATGTCAATTTTCGTGTCAGGCGAAAGATGCTCAATTCAGCACCGTAAAATTTATAACAACGTCGCGTTTGAATGATTCGAGCCGTTGCGACAACAATATTTTTATGGACATGGTCTTGTTTAACTCGATTTGGAAAAAACCAACCACCGTGCCGGTGGACCCTGCTTTGCTCTGCCGTGGTGCAGAGCGGGAGTTGGCAGCGCTCATTGAGGCTTTGATGTTGACCCACTTTGACCAAAATGGCCCGATGTCGCTCCTGGACCCTGAGTTGCGGGTGGTCGCAATAGGCGAGCAAATTACCCTGGCCACAGATGTTGTAACGGACGCGATCTGCGATGTGAAGCTGCGGGACTTGCCATCGATAATGGCGTTTTTGGTGGTGCGCGACAACGACGTGGCGATTCCACGCGATGTGGTTGCCAACATCGCTGCTGAGGCGGCGCGGGAAATCGCCAAACGTATCAGCGCGCTCGTTTAAGTCAAGTCAAACGCGCTCAGAGGCAGCAGCCTGGCTGCATTTTTTTCATTTGCGATCACCGCGTGCCGCCCGCGGGCACGTTGTGCCCGAACCACCGCAGTTACATGCCTAATCGGCGGTCTATACTGCTTGTCGTTGCTGAATTGTTCAATTATTATCCGCCGCGCCTGTTTGCTGGCGCCGCCTGGAAAATCCCCACATGAATCCCCACGCGCACGCCCAAGACACGCCTAGCCCGACGTTATCCCATCCTGCCCCCGCCAATGAGTGGCAGGCAGTGCGCTCGTTGTTTCCCTACCTTTGGGATTTTCGCTGGCGTGTGGGACTGGCAATTGCGCTGCTGGTGACGGCAAAATTGGCCAATATCGGCGTGCCATTGCTGATGAAAGAAATTGTCGATGCGCTCGACAAGGACAAGGCAGTGCTGGCGGTGCCATTTGCATTGCTGGCGGCCTACGGATTGTTACGCCTGTCGTCCACTTTTTTTGGTGAATTGCGCGACATTGTTTTTGTAAAGGTGACGCAACGCGCCATGCGCAAGGTGGCATTGAATGTGTTTAGGCATTTGCACGCGCTGTCATTGCGCTTTCATCTGGATCGGCAAACGGGAGGCGTGACACGCGATATTGAGCGCGGCACCCGTGGCATTTCCACGCTGCTGTCGTTCATGTTGTTTTCGGTGTTGCCGATCATCCTCGAAATCACGCTGGTGACGATTTTGTTGGGGACAAAGTTCGATTGGACGTTTGTTGCCATCACCCTGGCGGCCATTCTGCTTTACATTATTTTTACCATCTCGATCACCGAATGGCGCACGCACCATCGTCGCAAGATGAATGAAATGGATTCAAAGGCCAACACCCGTGCCATTGATTCACTGCTTAATTATGAAACGGTGAAGTATTTTGGCAATGAAGAATTTGAAGCCGGGCGCTACGACAAAAACTTGCAGCAGTACGAAGCTGCGGCAACCAAGAGTGAGACCTCGCTCGGTTTTCTGAACGCCGCCCAAAGTTTTGTGATTGCCACGGCAGTAACGTTGCTGATGTGGCGCGCATCCGAGGGCATTGTCAATCGCACACTTTCCATAGGTGACTTGGTCATGGTGAATGTGTTGCTCATTCAGCTCTACATTCCGCTGAACTTTCTGGGTGTGATGTATCGGGAAATCAAACAAGCCCTGGTTGACATCGAAAAAATGTTTCGCCTGCTGCGCGAAAATCAGGAAATCGCCGACAAACCGGAAGCGCCCGATCTCATCACCAACGGCGCGGCGATCCGCTTTGAACATGTCAATTTTGGCTACGATATCAAACGGCAAATATTGCACGATGTGTCGTTTGAGGTGCCGGCTGGCAAAACGGTCGCGGTGGTCGGTTCCTCAGGTGCGGGAAAGTCGACTCTGTCGCGGTTGATGTTCCGGTTTTATGACGTTGGTTTCGCCGAAGACAAAACACGGCCCGGTGGCCGTGTCACCATCGATGGTCAGGATATTCGCGACGTCACACAAATGAGTCTGCGCGCCGCGCTTGGCATTGTGCCGCAGGATACGGTGTTGTTTAACGACACGATTCGCTACAACATCGGATACGGCAAACCCGGATCCAGTGACGCCGACATCGAAGACGCCGCCAGACGGGCACACGTGCTCGATTTTATTTTGCGGATGCCGGACGGATGGGACACCATGGTCGGTGAACGCGGCTTAAAACTATCCGGC
>JAYTBF010000018.1:0-5918 GCA_043737175.1 Burkholderiales bacterium | reverse complement strand
CCAACCCCCGCCCAACCCCGCACGCCATCCCTGTTGCCGCCACCAAACTGAGCCTTGCCATCGCTGGCATCATCCTGTCGGCCGCAGCCAATCGCGGCGCGGCTCAGACTACGCCACCAAACGCGCCAACTGTGCCCATGCCTGCGGCTGCCACAGCGACCAATATCATTGTCATCGGCAATCCGCTGTCCGCCACCGACGCCCGTGATGTGGTGTCGCCGGTGGAGGTGCTGGCTGGCAATGAATTATTGATGCGTCGTGCCAGCACCCTGGGTGAAACAGTTAATGGTTTGCCGGGTGTATCGTCAACCTGGTTTGGTCCCAATGCAGGGCGCCCGGTGATTCGCGGGCTGGATGGTGATCGTGTGCGGGTGTTGAGCAACCTTGGCTCTTCGCTGGATGCGTCAAGTTTGTCGTTTGACCACAATCCCGCCATTGACCCATTGACGGTGGAGCGCATCGAAGTCCTGCGTGGTCCGGCAGCGTTGCTGTATGGCGGCACGGCGATTGGTGGTGTGGTGAATGTCATCGACAACCGCATCCCCGGCACACCGATCGTAGGTGTCCGTGGCGCCATCGAGACACGCTTTGGCGGTGCCGAACGTGATCGCTCAACGTCGGCGTTGCTCGAAGCCGGTAATGGTGTGGTGTCGCTGCATGGTGATGGTTTTACCCGCAGCAGTGGTGACTATCGTGTTCCGGAAAAGACCGGCGTGCCCAGCCCCGTTGTCAATTCTTCCGCCAACGCGCGTGGCGGGGCGCTGGGCGCGTCGCTGGCGTTGTTGGGCGGGCGCGGCAATGTGGGTGTTTCACATTCGCGGTACGAGTCGAACTACGGTACCGTGGCCAATGCCGATGTGCGCATCGACATGCGGCAAACCCGTACTGCGGCAGAATTGAATCTGCGTGACCTCGGCGGACAGTTGGTTGAGGGTGTATTTGTGAAAGCCGCAAAAAGTGATTACCAACACGTTGAACTGGAAGACGGTGCAATTGGAACAACCTTCAAAAACACCGGCAGTGATTTTCGGGCAGAGGTCAAACACGTCAAATTTGGCGCGTTGCAGGGAGTGGTAGGCCTGCAGGGTGAATCATTCCGCTTTGCGGCATTGGGCGACGAAGCGTTTGTGCCGCCGACAAAAACCCGCAACCAGGCGGTGTTTGCCTATGAAGAAATGGTGGCCGGCGCGATGCGTTATGCATTCGGTGCCAGGCTGGAGCAAAGCCGCGTCGACTCTGAAGGTGCTGTTGGTACCGCGCCGGCGCGTTTTGGCGAGGCATCAACACGCACATTTTTGCTGGGCAGCGCGTCGTTGGGTGCATCGTACCGGCTGGATGGCGAATTGACCGTGACCGGCAACCTTGCGCTGAATCAACGTGCACCGACCTACAACGAGTTATTTGCCAACGGCGCGCACATTGCGACCGCCGCCTTTGAACTGGGCAATGCCGGGCTGGGCAAGGAGCGATCAACCGCAATTGACCTCGGCGTGAAATGGACGCGTGGCGCGTCGAGCGTAAAAGCCGGCGTATTCATGCAGTCGTTTGCTAATTTTCTCGCACTGCGCAACAGTGGCATTGATCGTGATGCTGAAGGCAACGGTGGCGCCAATGTCAGCGTAACCGATTGTGGTGATGGCACTTCGCTGGAATCAGGTTGCACATCCGCCGTGTTGCCGGAATATCAATATCAGGCGGTATCCGCGCGCCTGTTTGGCATGGAAGCCCAAACCAACCTGCGGCTGCTTGAACGTGACAAAGGCCGTGGGTACACACTGGACGTGATTGCCAAACTTGACACGGTGCGAGCGACAGACCGCAGCCATCGTGAACCCCTGCCACGGATTTCACCGCTGCGCGCCACCGTCGGCGCGACCGTGGATTGGCAACGTTTTGTTTTCAGCGCCGAGATCCAGCACACGGCAAAACAACGGCGTGTGCCGCAGACTGATACGTTTGGGCCGACCGGGGGTTATACGTTGCTGAATGCCACCGCCCAGACCAATGTCAGTCTCGGGCCGCGTGCCACCGCAACGTTCTTTGTACGTGGCACTAATCTGACCAATGCACGTGCCTTCAACGCCACCTCGATAGACACGATTCGGGGTTTGGCACCGTTGCCGGGGCGGGGTGTGCGGGCGGGGTTGCGCGTGGAATTCTAAAGCCGTTTATTGGCGGGCGTTTGCAGGCATAAATGCCCGGAAACGCGCGACAGTATTTGTGTTTATGATTTGAGAACTTCTAAAAACCTCAAAATTTCCTTCTCCTGCGTCGGCAGGGGCCTAATTTTTGTTATGGTATCAGTGGCATACAAAAATTGGGTAGCGGCCTCCGCCGGTAGAGGACAGGTTTTCAGAAATTCCCATTTGAATCAGTTATCCGATTTTCCCGGCGCAATGATTTTCAGTTTCGGAAAATAACGCCGGTAGCGCGAAACATCACGCGTGATCAGTGGCACATCGAGTGTGGCGGCTTGTGCGCCGATCAGGAAATCAGGTAACGCGCGCGTTTGCGTGCCACCCCGGCGGCGATAGGCGAAGTGCGCCTTGCCAGCCAGAAACAAGGCGCGCGGCGACATTGGTTCAATGGCAATTTTCATCACGGCAAGCACATGGTCGAGCGCGTCCTGGGTCGGGTAGGGCGGCGACAGTTCGGCATACACCAGCGGATTGATGGCAAGTTTGTGGTGTATGCAGGCCCGATCCAATTGGAGTTGCGACCAAGGGCGATGCAGCGGATCATCGCCCAATATGTCGATGAGGACGTTGATGTCGACAAAAATCACTTGCGGCGGAATCCGGGATCGTTGTTGTCCTGGTCGTAGCCGCGGATCAGGTTCATGTATTCGTCGGTGGACAAACCGCCCATTTTGGCGGTGCCACGCACCGCATCCATGCGGCTGGTGGCGGGCTTGCGGCTTTTTTTGGCACCATTGGCTGGCAGCACCACATATTCGCCGCGCGGGTTGAGCGTGAATTCCACCTTGCAGCCGGCCACCAGCCCGAGGTTGTCACGGATTTGTTTGGGTATGGTGACTTGCCCCTTGACGGTCATTGAGGTTGCCATGTGGTTGACGCGCGCTGCGATAATTGATGCCGAAAACATGAGATAAATGACCTTCGCGCAATTTTCGCATGGTGAAAGGAAATTGCGCCACAGGAAATATACACCGCTGCCGCCATCACCCTCAAATTGACTTGGCCACCTCCAAATTGTGGTGGCCCACTTCTTTTTTGGTTTAACTATTCAACGTATCGCAACGCGCCCCAATGTTGCATGGCCGCTTTCACGACTGCGGTGGGGGTGGCATCAACATCATCGAGCGGCCACCGATCCTGCGCCAGAATAGAGAGAACGAATTCGGCACACTGCCAAACATCGTCATCGCCTTTCTGCAGCAGACCTAGACCGGCCAACTTTGCCTGAAATTTCGAGTAGGCATCGCCGATGTGCGCAAATGCAAAATTCACTGCATTCCGCGAAAGTCTGAATGGTTTTGGTACCCAGTAGAACGGCAGCTCGCGAGATAGGGGGTAAATTCGCACGCCTGATCCCACCGCTTCCAGTATGAACACCCGGCCATTGGCGACCCAAGCAAGTCCCACATGTGAAAATTCCGACCTGGTGAAAATGCGCACGAAGGAGACCTGAATATCGTGCCACGTACGCCACCCGCCATGAGACCACGCCAACAGGTCGCCAGTCTTGATTTGTGGACGGACATCGGCGTATTGCATCAAGTGCTTTGGTACAGCTCAGCCTCAGTTGGTGGCGTCTCAAGAATCACCGCCGCACGGCCAACGGCCAACAACGTCGCTGCCTCAAGTTGCTGCACTCCGGCGATTGTGTCCGGCCGCTTGAGGTCGATGTACGTCGCGTCACGTTGATCGGCCATCGATGCACGCAGGGCAAAACCAAGCTGATTGCCAACAGAGGCCGCCGCTTCAAGTCCGACCTTTTCTGCGGCCGTGAATCGTGACCGAAATGCCAGCTTTGTGATGTGCCACGACCCATCGTAAGGCGGCGCTTCCTCAGTCAGCGTCACCTGCCCGGTATAGCTCGCATACACAAATCCGCCACGCACCACAAGGGCGGAAAACTTTTCCGCCACGTCCGGGTACTGCATCACGCCGCCGACTTCAACTACGGCAAATTTTACATTCTTCATTTTGGCAACCCAATCCGATCCGCGCACGCGTTGAGAAAGTCGTCGAAGTCGGTGCGCGCAAAATTGCGAGGCGCACACACACCATATCCACTGTTGGCAACGGACACCATCACCGAGGTGCCGTTAAGGTGTATTTGCGTATATTGAATGGCGACAAATTCCGGCACCATTTGTTGCGGAATGATGCCGCGCCTACCGCCCCGGCTGATTAACAACCCCTCGACGTTCAAGCCCGCATGAACCGTCTCGTCCGCCGAAAAGTAAAACGATCCGTTTCCAATCGTGGTGGAAAATTGATAGGCGCCAGCCACCGAAACACCGCCATGTGTAACGGAAGCACCGGCACTCGTTGCACCCGATGCCTCGGTAATCGTGCAGCGCGAAATCAACGATGATGAGGAGGAGGCAAAATAGCCAAAGTCGCCAGACGCGAGTTTGTGCAGGAATGCGTAACTCGATGAGAGAAGCCTGGTGCCAGGCGTGCCGCGCACGGTGATCGCCTTGGCCGAGAGCGTGGTAAAGGCAAACCACGTTGTTATGCTGGCATCCGCAGCCAGCAAGTACAGCCTGCCGGTTGCGTAGTCAGGGAAAAATCCCAAGAAAATCGAGGCCGAGGCGTTTATTTCCGTTGGCACAATCGTATAGATGACCGTACCCATTGGCCCGATCCGCTGCACCTGCCCGGATGCAATGCTCCATCCCGAACCGTCCAAAACCGACAGGTCAGGGTAAAGCATTGTCGCAGCCAGAGGGTGAGCTTTGATTGCCAACTGTCTCGGCACAATCAACGGCCGCACGCCGCCGTTATAGGTGTTAAGCGCCGCGAGAACGGTTCCCATGAGCCCCATGATTAACCCGCCCCTACGACAGCTTGCACAACCACCGTGCCGCTGACAATGGCCGACTTCATGGCCACCCAGATTTCTTGCGATGACCCCATCGGCACGCCGTCCTGTAGCGCGGCGACGTTGGCCAGCGCGGGCATTTTGGTGGCGTCAAGCAACTCTGCGACCGCTGCGCCGAGTTGCCCGGCACCGATGGGTATGGAAACTTCGCGGATCAGTGTGTTGACCGCTGCTTTGCGGCGAAAGACGAGCGCGGTTTGTGCCACCCCGCTGTCATTGGTGAATTGCAGGGAAAAAAGCCTGCCACCTGCCGCGCCAAAAACGTGAACAACCTTGGCGGTGGCGGCATCGGCATTGCCGAATGTGACGCCGCTGCCATCTGGTGTTGTATAAAACGGAACTCCTGCCATGATTACATCCCTCCCATAAGTTGTGAAACGGCGTAGTTGGCCTGCACGGCCGCGTCCGGCAGATCGACACCGGTGACGTTGCCTGCGGGGCCGACGTATAAATATTTGCTGGTGGCGATGGCACCGCGATCAATGGATGAGAGCGACACAATCGAGCCGCCCGGATCAACCGATATCGACCATGTGGCCAGCGTTGCCGCGCCGGTGACGGCGGCGATGGTGGCCACCATTGCGCCGGTCACCGGATCGTAGGTTTTGACTACACCCGTCATGAATCTGGTCGCGGGCGCGGTGGTGTCGGTGAAGCGCAGCGGTGTGCCGGTAATCCAGGCGCGGTTGGATTCGATGATGGTGAAATTTTTGTCGCCCGTGCCGATGGTCACGTTTGATACCGATGTGCCAACGTATTGCCGACCGGGCGTGAGGGTCAGCACGTAGGCGGCGAGCTGGTTGATGGCGTCGCGGAACAGGTTCAGCGCCTCACGGTACGTGAAG
>JAYTBF010000017.1:0-2369 GCA_043737175.1 Burkholderiales bacterium | reverse complement strand
AGCCAAAACCACCCTGCAAGCCAACACCGCTATTGCGATTGCCAAAGGTTGTGTCGTTCTGGTCTGGACGGAACTCAGTTTCGAGTTGGAAGAATGCCTTTAAGCCACCACCCAAATCTTCCGTGCCACGTACACCAAGCAACGACGCGCCGTTGTTGTTCACGCGGTTACGGCTAGGAATAGCAGCAGCGGTGCCGCCGTCAGCTTTTACGTTCTCAAACATGACATAAACGCGGCCATAAAGCGTCACTGGATTGGCGGTTTGCGCGATTGCAGCAGGAGCCACGGTAGCGGCAACAACGGCAAGTGCGATCAATTTTTTGTTCATCAAAAATCTCCTTTGGATTAACGGTGATGCTATTAGATTTCTATCTGGTGCAATTACTCAAACCTGGTTGGCCAGCGATGCCTACGATGGCAAAACCGAACGAAATAATCAATTCAGTTGCCACGAAGCGACACGTCTGCTTGGAATTTTCGAGTAGCTACAGACATTTTGCCAAAAATACCCCCCTCCCTCAAGCGAATAGGGGTAAAAACACCAGTCACCTGTATGCATGTTGCGTGAATGCAACATTAAAAATGCCCGCGAAAATGCACTTGATCGGCTTTGTGCGTCTAATTTGACAAACCTTAAGCCAACCGCAAGCCTTGAAAAAGTGCTTTGAGCGCCGCACCCGGATCACTCGCCTTCATCAGCGCGCCGCCCACTAAAAATGTGGAAATGCCATTTTCCATCATCAAATCAATTACTTGCGTAGACTCAATGCCACTTTCTGTGACCACAATTCGGTCTATGCCGACGCTCGGCGCGAGCCGCAAGGTGGTCTGCACGTCGGTGGCAAAATGGATCAAATCGCGATTATTGATGCCGATCAAGGGTGTTTTCAAGGTGAGCGCCTGCTGAATTTGCGATTCAGTGTGTGACTCCACCAAGACAGCCATTCCGAGAACGTTTGCCAATTTTTCCCATTCGCAAAACTGCGCGATGGGTACCGCATCAATTATGAACAAAACGGCATCCGCGCCCATCGCCCGCGCCTCGACAATTTGATAAGAATCGACAATAAATTCTTTGCGAAGAATGGGTAGGTCGCAGCATGCACGGGCGGCTCGAACATCGTCAGCCGATCCTCCAAAATATTTGGCGTCGGTCAAAACTGACAAACACGCTGCGCCATTGGTCTCATAACTGGCGGCAATTCGCCCCGGATTAAATTCACCTTCGGCACGAAACTGACCTGCCGAGGGGCTTTGTTTTTTTATTTCGGCAATAACCGCGGGCTTATTTTCACGGTGCCTGGCAACAATTGCGCCGACAAAATCTTTCGGCGCCGGGAGTTTGGCAATTTTTTCGTATAACACCGCCAGTGGCATAGAGCGTTTCGCCTCAACAATCTCGCGTCGCTTGGTTGCCAATATTTCATCCAGAATATTCGTCATCGCATTGTTGTCTAGGTCGCAATTGCCGACGTAAATTGGATTAACTCATCGAGTTTTTTTCTGGCTTTACCAGATTCGACCATGATACGGGCCTGTGTCACGCCACCCCACAAGTCCGTTGCCAGTCCTGCCACATAAATTGCCGCGCCCGCGTTTAGGATAACAATTTCTTTTGCTACGCCTGATTTATTGTTGAGCACATCCAACAGCATCACCTTTGACGCCTCCTTGTCGGCAACCTTGATCTCATCAAGCGATGTCACGTCGAGTCCAAATTGTTTTGGCTCGATTACATATTCGGTAACAAACCCGTGTTTGACCTCTGCCACATGAGTCTTCCCACCCAGTGTGATTTCATCCAACCCATCTTCACCATGCACCACCATCACGTGTTTTGCACCGAGTTGCTTCAACACCCGCGCTTGAATTCCCACCAAATCCAAATGGAACACACCCATCAATTGATTGGGTGCGCCTGCAGGATTCGTCAGCGGACCAAGAATATTCAGAATGGTGCGCATACCCAGCTCTTTTCGCACGGGTGCTGCATATTTCATCGCTGGGTGATGATTCGGAGCAAACAGGAATCCGAGACCAATTTGATCAATCGACTCGCTGACTTGTTGCGGCGTGAGATTTAAATTCACGCCGAGCGCCTCCAACACATCCGCACTACCCGACTGCGAAGAAACCGAACGTCCGCCGTGTTTGGCCACCTTCGCATCGGCGGCGGCGGCAACAAATGCGGCCGCAGTGGAAATATTAAAGGTATGCGCCTTGTCTCCCCCCGTACCGCAGGTGTCAACCAGATGTGTTTTGTCGCTGACTTCAACTTTCGTCGAAAATTCGCGCATCACTTGTGCGGCGGCGGCAATTTCCGACACACTTTCGGTCTTAACGTGGAGGCCCATTAATATGGCCGACAA
>JAYTBF010000016.1:0-2380 GCA_043737175.1 Burkholderiales bacterium | reverse complement strand
CGGCGCAGGCGTTGCGTCATCGCGAACGTGCCAAGGAAAAAGGCGAAGCGGTTGAACTTCTCACCATCGACCATGCCGGACACTTTGAATTAATCGCGCCGTGGACAACGGCCGGGCGTACGGTGGTGGAAACGATTGTTCGACAGATGCGGGATTGAACCGATGTCCTTCTTCAGCGTGGCTCTATAGAGCGATCCTACAAAGCGGTGCGCAAATCCCACAATTCCGGAAACAACCGCACATTGACCATCTCGCGTAAATAGCTCACACCGGCGGTGCCGCCGGTGCCGCGTTTAAAACCGATCACGCGTTCAACGGTGGTGACGTGGCGAAAACGCCATTGCCGGAAATAGTCTTCGAGGTCGACCAATTTTTCGGCCAACTCATACAAATCCCAGTGTTTTTCCGTATTGGCATAAACCTCGCCCCACGCGCGGGCGACGCTGTCGTTGGCTTGATAGCTCACCGACCAATCCCGATCGGTAGCGGCTTGATCGAGCGTAAAACCACGCCGCTGCAACATGCGGTTGGCTTCGTCATAAATGGACGGTGACTCGAGCTGGGCCAAAAGTGTGGCGTGATCATCGGCACGATGCGCAAACGGTTTGAGCAACACACGGTTTTTGTTGCCAAGCAAAAATTCCAACATACGGTACTGGTGCGACTGGAATCCCGACGACTTGGCGAGGCTGGCGCGAAACGCCGAATATTCGGTCGGCGTGAGTGTCGCCAAAATGTCCCATGACTGAATCAGGTTATTCATGATGCGCGACACCCGCGCCATCATTTTGAACGCCGGTGCCAGATTATCCTGGCGAATATGCTCACGAGCGGCACCCAGCTCACTTAACATCAGCTTCATCCATAGTTCGGTGGCCTGATGTTGAATAATGAACAACAATTCGTTACGCTCACCGGACAGCGGCTTTTGCGCCCCCAACAATAAATCGAGCTGCAAATAATCCCCGTAACTCATGTCGTTGCGGAAATTATCAAACGCCCCTTCCGACAATTCAGCCGATGATGCAGAAACCGGGCAACCCGAGCTGGTGTTTTTTTTGTCGGAGGAATTCATTTGTGATTAATACATCGGCAGGGTTGCTTTGAGAATCGACCCGGTTTGTGCTTCGGTGATCAATATCGAACGCGGATCGGTTGGGTCGAGCGTGACCCCGGTGGTCAAATCGCCGCGTGATGAATCAACCCGATACTTCGGCTCACCACGTTTATCAAACATCCACACACAGCCTAAACCATGGTGGGCGACAAATAAATTATCGTCACTATCGATTGCGATGCCTCCGGGACCAACACCCGCCGACAGCTGCACAAAGCGGCTCACGCGGGATACGCCGCCCTCAACCAGCGGCAATCGCCAGATGGCATTGTCGTGGGTGGCGGCAACAAATAACAGCTGCTCATTGGCCGACAGCGCCAGCCCTGCCGGGCACGGCACATTCGACAGCAACTTTTGTAACGCGCCATCTGCGCGCAAGCGATACACGCCGCCGGTGGCATTGTGTAGTCCGGTCTGGCCCTGATCACTGAAATACAAATCGCCATTACTGGCAAACAACAAATCCGCGACACCGAGGAAACGCTGCGAAATATGGTGGGTGACGACCGGTGTCAGTTTGCGCAAACTGATATCCAGCGACAAAATGCCGTGGCGATAATCGGCCACAAACAGACGCCCATCAGCATGAAAACGCAGGCCACTCGGCCAGCCATCGTATTTAATAATCAGATCCCATTCACCGGTCGGCGTGATGCGAAAAATCCGCCCGAACGGCGTATCACACACCCACAGATTACCGCTGGCATCAAAACAGGGGGCCACCAAAAAACTGTGAATATCCTTCCCCGCCAGATTGGCGTGTGACCAAGCGTTGTCGGCACCGGAATCATGCAAAAACGACGGCAACTCAAAGTGGGTATCGGAAGTCAGGGATAACGGCGCAGGGAACATAGGATGATTGGTAGAAATAAGGACAGAATGGCCAATTATGCGGCACACCACTGATTTCGTTAAAACTTGATTGCATCCCTCCCATGGATAAGAAATTCGACCGGACAGCGAATTCGGCTGGCATCACGCCATCGGATGACTCGAAACAAGACGTAAAATCGGTCAAGGGCCGACGGTGTTGCAAGTTGCCACGCATTGGCCGGCGGTCCATTCATAAATATCAAGTGCAAAAACCAAATGAAACAATGGCAATTCTGGATTGATCGCGGCGGCACCTTTACCGATATTGTCGGCCGGCGTCCGGATGGCATTTTGGTCACCCACAAGTTGTTGTCGGAAAATCCCGAACAATATTCTGATGCGGCGTTGGCCGGCATTCGTTTGTTAATGGGTGTGCCCGCCGATGCACCG
>JAYTBF010000015.1:0-5966 GCA_043737175.1 Burkholderiales bacterium | reverse complement strand
TTAAGGGTTGCCTGAGGAAATATCACCGACCCCATATCCCGCCCGTCTGCAACCAGCCCGGGGGTTTTGGAAAATGCCCGTTGACGCTCGATCAGGGCAGCACGGACCGCTGGAATCGCCGCAACTTTGGAGGCATTTTGGCTGGCGACTTCCGAACGAATGGCTTCGGTCACGTCCAATCCGTCCAAAAAGACCTGTTCTCCCGCAAAGCGAATGGCCAATGATCGGGCGATGTTGGCTATATTTTCGGCAACCGTGTCGGTTTGGTCCAGCACAATTCCGCGTTGGGTCGCGGCCAATCCGGTCAAACGGTAAAGCGCACCCGAATCCAAATAATGGAATCCGAGTTGTCCTGCCACCCGTTGCGCAACCGTGCCTTTGCCTGAGGCGGTTGGCCCATCGATGGTAATGACCGGGATGGAATGAGGATTTATATTCGCTATGTTTGTGTTATTCATGAAACGATCTTTTTCAACTCAGCAAAATACCCTGGAAAGGTTTTGGCGACACACTTTGGATCATCAATGACAATGGGTACATTGCCAAGAGAAACCAGCGAAAAACACATGGCCATCCGATGGTCATCATAGGTATGAATTTTGGCATTTGGTGTTAATTTGGCGGGTGGTCTGATGCGGATATAGTCGGCGCCGTCCTCGACAACTGCACCAAGTTTGCGCAACTCCGTCGCCATCGCGGTAATACGATCTGTTTCTTTCACTCGCCAACTGGCGATATTGCGAATGGTCGTCACCCCATCAGCAAACAACGCCATGACACCAATGGTCATGGCTGCGTCCGGAATATGATTAAAATCCGCATCGATGGCGCGCAATTTTTGGCCCTGTGGCAAGCTGGCCTCGATCCAGTCTTCGCCCATTTTGATTTGCACGCCCATTGCGGCGATGGCCTCGGCAAATTTGATGTCGCCCTGAATACTTTCCCGCCCGACCCCACGTACCCGTACCGGACCCTCACCCAAGGCACCGGCCGCCAAAAAATACGAGGCACTGGAGGCGTCGCCCTCTACAAAAATATCTTTAGGGGATTGATATTTTGCTGCTGCCAGTCCAAACGACTGCCAGTTTTGGTGGGCGACGTTGACGCCAAATTTTGCCATCAAGTTTAAGGTGATGTTTACGTACGGCTTTGAAATCAGCTCACCAACCACCTCAACCGTCATATCGCGCCCCAGCAATGGTAAGGCCATCAATAATGCCGATAAAAACTGACTGGATACATCGCCGCGAACCAAGATCCGATTTGCTGACGTGGCGCGAAACGGACCAATTTGTAAAGGTGGATAACCGACACCATGTGTGTAGGAAATATTGGCACCTACGGCATTCAAGCCCTCTACCAAATCGCCAATCGGTCGCTCGCGCATTCGTGCCACACCATCCAGCTGATAGTGCCCCTGCTGGAGGGCAAGCGCGGCGGTTAACGGACGGAATGCGGTACCTGCGTTGCCCAAAAACAACGCGGCGTTTTTCACCGGAAATTCGCCCCCGCAGCCATGTACAACATGCGTGCTTGATTCTGATACATCCATTTTTACGCCGAGCGTCGCGAGCGCCGCCAACATCACGTCGGTGTCATCCGACTTCAACAAATTGTGCACCGTGGTGCCATGCGGATTATTTTGATCGTCACAAAATGCAGCCAACAGCAGCGTTCGGTTGGAGATCGATTTTGAACCGGGCAGTGTCACTTCGCCGCTGGCGTGTGACGCCGCAGGCAATAATATTTCAGCGGGAAAATCGGACGCTTGGCTCATACGGAATCATCGTGAAACTGGTCAAATTGGCCGGTCAACCATCGCCCACGGGCTTGTTCGGCGCGCTGCATCAGGCCCATCAGCTCCGCCTCGTTTGCCTCTGCCAAAAAATTTCGTAAGCTTACGGTTTTTGCCAAATAGGCGTCCAACTCGGCCAATAAGGCGCTGCGATTGTTCAGCGCGATATCCCGCCACATTTCCGGGCTGGAACTGGCGATGCGCGTGAAGTCACGAAACCCGGAGGCGGCGTGTTCAAACAGAATGCGCGCATTCGGGCGTGACGCCAATTCTTCGACCAACACAAAGGCCAGCATATGCGGCAAATGGCTGACGGCTGCAAACACCGCGTCGTGGGTTTCGGCGGGCATGTCGACCACCACGGCGCCGATGGATTGCCAAATTTCGGCCGCTCGACTCACCGTTGCCTGTGTATTTTCAGGCAATGCCGTCATTACCACTTTTTTGCCGACAAACAATGCCGCATCCGCTGCCAACGGCCCGTGTTGTTCACGTCCGGCAATGGGGTGGCAGGGCACAAATTGGCGACACCGGTCCGCCAAGTTTTGCCGCGCGGCGACGATGACATCCTGTTTGGTGCTGCCGACATCCATGACCAAGCTGTGGTCGCCTAGAAAGGGCATTATTTCGGACATGATCTCCGCCATTTTCCGTACCGGCACGGCGAGCAATACCAGGTCCGCGCCTTTTATATCGGCGAGCACACCCGGCACATCAATCGCGCCCAATGACACCGCCGTTTTCAAACGATCCAAATCACGATCAATGCCCACCACGGTCGTGACCACACCGGCGTTTTTGAGCGCAACCGCAAACGATGTGCCGATCAGGCCGATGCCGATGATGACAATGCGATTCAACATGATGCGATTATCAAACTCCAATATGGGCGGTCGTTTTCACAACAAAACATCTGAAAGTGCCCGCGAACACTAGGCTTTCCCAATTAAATTGCTACTGCGTGCTGGCTAAGTCTAGTGCGGCCAAAAACCGTGCATTTTGATCCGCTGTCCCCACTGTTACCCGCAAATAATCCGGCAGACCATACCCTGCGATCGGGCGAACAATCACCCCCTGTTTCAGCAATGACTGAAACACGCCGCCCGCCTGATTAATTTTGAAGGTGACAAAATTGCCATGGGACGGAATCACCTCTAAGCCACGCGCCGACAACGCCGTCGATAACATGGCGACCCCTTCTGCATTCAGGCGACGACTGTCGGCAATATGGGCATCATCGTCAAGCGCGGCCACTGCCGCCACCATCGCCAGATGATTGACGTTGAAGGGCTGACGCACCCGGTTCATCAAGTCAATCAATTGTGGCGCCGCCAGTCCAAAGCCGATCCGCAATCCGGCCAAACCATAGGCCTTGGACAAAGTATGCGAAATGATCAGGTTGGGAAATTCCGCCAGCCACGGCGCGCTGTCATAAGCGTCGTCTGGCTGCAGGTATTCACCATAGGCTTCATCGAGAATCACCAATACGTTTTTTGGCACACTCACCAAAAATGCATGCAAAGCAGCGGCGTCAACAAAGGTGCCGGTTGGATTGTTTGGATTGGCCAGAAAAATAATTTTTGTCGTCGGTTGAATGGCCGCGCACATGGCGGGCAAATCATTGCCGAAATTTTTGGCTTTGACTTCAATGCCGGTGGCCCCGACCGCTTGAGTGGCGAGTGGATAAACCGCAAAGGCGTGTTGCGAATACACGGCCGAATCACCCTCGTGCATGAAGGTGCGTGCCGCCAACTCAAGTACGTCGTTGGAACCATTGCCGAGAATGATTTGCTCAGTGGCGACACCGAACTTTTTCGCGATCGCCACCTTTAATGCAAAGCCGCCACCGTCCGGGTACAAGGCCAAATCCTGCAGCGCGGATTGTATGGCGGCGATGGCTTTTTTGCTCGGGCCGAGCGGATTTTCATTCGAGGCGAGTTTGACAATATCGGCCTCAGCGAGGCCAAGTTCACGCGCCACATCGGAGATCGGCTTGCCGGGTTGGTAGGCGGCAATACTACGGATATAGGCCGGTGCAAGTTCAGATAAATTCATGGTGGATAGGAGTGGAGATCGCCTCAGCAGCGCGGCAAGGCAAACAAATCATTAAATAACAGCGGTCGGGTACGAACCCAACACCTTGACGTAGCCGGCGATAGTGCGCAATTCAACCAACGCCTCGGCGACGTTTGCATCATTCACATGACCGTCAATATCGACAAAAAACAAATACTCCCAAATGGCGATTTTTGATGGGCGCGATTCAAATTTCGACATCGAAACACCACGATTTGCAAACGGGGTGAGCATTTCATAAACCGCGCCGGAGCGGTTTGGCGCCGATAACACCAAGGAAGTTTTGTCCCTGCCGGTGGCCTTGGGTTCGTAATTTCCCATCACCAAAAACCGCGTCGTGTTATTGGGCTCGTCTTCAACATTTGACGCCAACAAAGTCAATCCGTAGTGGGCGGCCGCCATTTCACCGGCGACGGCGGCGGTAAACGGCTCCAACGAAGCACGTCGCGCCGCTTCCGCGTTGGATGCCACCGAAATACGTTCGGCGTTCGACAAATTGAGATTGAGCCACTCGTGGCATTGTGCGAGCGACTGCCCGTGTGAAAACACTTTTTGGATATTTGTTAGCGGGCCGGTATCGGTTGCCATCAAATGATGATGAATGCGCACCAACACCTCACCGCAGGTTTTTAAGGTGGTCTGCGGCATCAGGTCGAGAGACCGGCCCACCGCGCCTTCGGTAGAGTTTTCCACCGGCACGATACCAAAATCACAGTCATTGGATTCGACGCTACGATAAACCTCGTCGATAGACGACTGTGGTTTTAACAGCGCGCCTTCACCAAAATGTTTTTTTGCCGCGAGCTCGCTGAAGGTGCCCTGCGGCCCGAGATACGCGACCGTGATCGGCCGCTCTAAGGCCAGGCAGGCAGACATAATTTCGCGAAACAAACGCGCCACCACTTCATCCGGTAGCGGCCCGGTGTTTTGTTGTTTGATTCGAAGCAATACTTCCGCCTCACGCTCCGGCCGGTAGGCTTGTCCCGCCTTCAGCGCACCAACCTGTCGCGCCAAAACTGCCCGCGCATTAAGTTTGGTCAGGATTTCTCCGTCAACGGTGTCAATCGCAATACGGAGCTCGGCGAGGTCTTTTTTAGGCGCAGTCATGGGTCTATTTTAGCCTGAGCCTTTAGCCTGAACCAAATGCAAAACTCCCGCACATTCAGTATTGGGCAAAACAAGACAAGTGGGCGCCAAAATACGGGGTGACCTGTCCGCCGAGCAAAATTTTTAGCCGTGGCGCTGCTGAAACGCGCGCATGTAGCCCGTCAGTGCGGTAACCGCCTCTAACGTCACCGCGTTATAAATCGAGGCGCGCATGCCGCCAATCGCCTTATGGCCCTTTAGGCCGCTCAGACCGGCGGCGGTGGCACCATCGAGAAAAACTTGATTCAATGCCTCATTCCGCAAAAAAAACGGCACGTTCATACGCGACCGATCGGCCTTGTCGACGTGATTAACGTAAAAGCCGTCCGAGCCATCAACGGTGTCGTAAAGCAGCGCGGCCTTTTCGATATTGCCCTTTTCCACGGCGGCCAGACCTCCTTGTTTTTTGAGCCACTTAAATGTCAGCCCGGCCAGATAAACCGCAAAGGTCGGCGGCGTGTTCAACATCCAGTCACTCGCCGCCTGCTGGGTGTAATCAAATACGGAGGGTGTCAGTGGATGGGCGTGCCCCAGCAAATCTTCGCGCACGATCACCAGCGTCAAGCCAGAAGGACCAATGTTCTTTTGCGCGCCGCCGTAGATACAGCCGAATTTCCTGACGTCGATGGGCCGCGACAAAATATGCGAGGACATATCCGCGACCAATGGCACACCATCATCAATGTCAGGCGTCCAAAAATACTCCACACCTTGAATGGTTTCATTGCTGCAAATATGCCGATACCCGGCGTCGCGGTTGGGTTGCCAGACAGCTTGCGCCGGCACGTAGGTAAATTGGCGATCCTCCGCCGAGGCGATGACCGACACATCACAATATTTGCCGGCTTCTTGGATAGCAAGTGTCGACCAATGTCCGGTATTGACGTAGTCCGCGCGGGTGTTTCCACGTAACAAATTCAGCGGCACAATCGAAAATTCGCCTTTGCCG
>JAYTBF010000014.1:0-13739 GCA_043737175.1 Burkholderiales bacterium | reverse complement strand
AATCATCGTAGGCGAAAGTTTGTGATCCCGTCGCGGTGAGGTTACCAGTGGCGTCGTGGGTATTGGTGCGGCTGAGACCACCGGTCACACCTGCCAGTTTGTTACTGTTCGCAAGGTAGCTGTAGGCGCTGCTGGTGCCGTTCAAAACCGCGCTTAAGCGATTGCCATTGTTGTCGTAGCTGAACGATTGGCTTTGGTTGATGTTTGCATTGCCCTGCCCGGTTGTTGGGTTGGTGCCATTACTGGTAAAACCAACAAACGAGGTGAGGCGCCCGGCATTGTCATAGGCAAACGACTGGTTATCGTTGGGCGTGGTGGATGCACCCAAATAATCAGTGATGGCCGTAATACGCGAGGCGTTGTCGAAGGTCAATTTACGGTAGCCGCTCGGGGTGGTGTATTTTTCTATTCTGCCATTCAAGTCGATCAGGCGGGTGTAGTCTTTGGCCGTGCCGCCCAATAGCCAGCTTTCCGGTCCGCCCATTGGGAAGTATTCAACATTGGAGATAAGGGCGGCGGCGGCGCTGCTGCTGTTTGGTGCAAGGGTATAGCTGCTGATGCGCCCATGATTGCCATAACTAATACCCAAAACTTTGCCACTCGGGTAGGCCATGTTCGTAACACGGCCAATGGTATCTCGGGTGTAGTTAATGGTTTTGGTGATATTGGCCTGCCCGCTGCCTCCACCACCAATGGGCGCATTGATGGTGGTGGTTTTGGATGCAATACGACCATTGGCATCATAAACATAGCTGGTGCCACCCGAAGGGTCAGTCACACTGCTTAAACGACCAACACCATTCACACCCACATCATAGGTCTGGGAGATATTGCTGGACGGGTCGTTGTATGTGACGTTGGTGATTCTGCCGAGTACGTCGTATTGGTAGGCGGCCGTTTTGCCACGCGCGTCGGTTTTGGTGACAACCATGCCACCCGCATTGTAGGTTTGGATGGTGGTGCCGGTATCGGGGCTGACGATCTGGGTATTTTCCCCAAAGCCTGAATAACCATGGGTGGTGGTGTTGCTATTCGGATCGGTCACGGCCGTGACTTTGTCTTGGGTGTTGTAGGCCATGCTGGTGGTTTTGCCGAGCGGATCGGTGACGAGTATTGGCCGGTTTAACGCGTCATAGGCCGTCTGGGTGGTGAGATTGTTGGGGTCGGTCACGGCTGTGACGTTGCCGTTGGCGTCATAGGTGTAACGGGTGACTTTGCCATTCGCGTCAATCCGCTGAATGACGCGGTTGAGGCCATCGTAGGCACTTGATGTCGTTGATGAGAGGATATTTTGCGCATCAAACGTTTCGGTATTGGTAGTGCGACCGGCGTTGTCGAGGGTATAGCGTAATTTCTCACCATTGGAGAGGTCTTTGCCAATTTCCCGATGAGCGGAGTCATACAGCGTGCTCTCGAACGTGCCATCTGGTCTGTCAATACGAATCAGCAAGCCGCGAATGTCGAAGGTCATGCTGGTTGTGCCGCCATTAACAGTTTTGGACAGCATTCGGCCGCGAGCATCAAAAGTGCGGGTCTCGGTGCGGCCATCTGGATAATTGATCAGTCTGGCGTTGCCGTGTAAGTCATAGTTGCCGTAGGTAGTGGTTTGGTTTTTAGGGTTGGTAACCGTCAACACATTGCCGTAACTGTCATAGGTATAGCTGGTGGTGTCATTCACGTCGGTGCGCGGGCCTTTGACGTTTGCAACCAGGCCGAGCGCATTGTAAGTGGTGGTAGTGGTGCGGGTTTGGCCATCGGCAACCACACTGCTTGCCAGTATCCTACCGGCACTATCGTAGGTTAGGTTGGTGGTTCTGGTCGCTTCGATAATCTGTGTTGGTAAATTAAACGTCGGGTGGTAGCTGTAACTCACCGTCCGGGCCACGGCCGTGCCCGCTGCTTCGGTACGGCTTGCGACCAAATTGCGGGAATTGTAGGTGTAGGTGCTGACCACGCCTTTTTTGTCGGTGTGTGACGTGAGCATGCCATTGGTATCGTACACAAAACTGGAGTTGACTGCGCCTGCCGAGCCGCCAGCACCACAGGTCGGGCAATAGATCGATAGATTGGTGGTTTTGACATTGCCATTGATGATCTGAAACCCTCGGGTGACGGTCGCGCCGGAGGCATCATTGGCCGTGGAACTACCATCAACATTAAAAGTAATGGCACCAATGCCGGTGTTGCCGGCGAAGGTGTTACCCGTGGCGCGGCCCTGCGCATCATAGGTGAAGGTGACGTAGGCAAGACCGGCTTCATTGATGATCGAGGTCAGGGCAAATTTGCGGGTGGCGTGTTCGTACCGGTACTGGCGGGTACGGCCATCGGCATAGGTCACACTGGTCAACCGATGCATGCTGTCGTAGGTGTAGGTGGTGACACCGCCTGCTGGGTCGGTCATTCTCCACAATCGCTTTTTAGAATCGTAAGTGAATTGCAAAATCCGGCCCGTTGGGTCGGTGACACGATCTAATAACTTGGGGGGGGTGCCGGAATAACTGAGCGTATAAGTTTGGCCACCTTCGAGAACGAGCGCGGTCATTCGACCATCTGCGCTGTAGTTTTCCACCCGATTGTTGTGCACCACCTTCCAACCGGTGGTGTTGCCACCGCCATCAATTTGGCGGGTCAATAGATGATTGATATCGGCATCGGTTGTCCATGTGCCATTGGTTTGTTTAACGTAAACAAAAGAGACACCATTGCCACGGGTAACACGAGCAGTGGTACCGCCGGTTTCCAAATTAACGGATTTATCCCATGTGCTGTACCAACCCGCACCGGTGTATTGGCGAATGTAGGCCGACGAGCGTGGGGCGAGGGAGTTGTAGGCGCGCACGTACCACAATGAAAAGTCGCCAACACCGTTATAGTCCACTTGATCGTGTGCCTTATTGCCATGGGCCGCATTGATTGGATCCGCCGTGTCGATCAGTTCATCGGGCGGTAGGTTTTTTCCAATATCGACAATCGGCGACGATGATACTTGGTTTGCATCATCAATAGGGACGGGCGCGATGGGAACCGGAGGATCTCCGCCACCACCCTGCGCACAGGGATCTTCCTCGCCGCCTACTGGCTCTGTCGGGTTCCTGCGGTCGCCACGCCAATCACCGCCACCACCACCGCCGCCGCCTAAAGTTACACGTGGACCACCGGTATTGCCAGAATTTCCGTCAACGTCCACGGTACACGCCGGATCGTTCACATCAAAGTAATTACAGGGGTCGCCTGCAGCTTTCCGTTGCGAATTGAGCGTGACCTGCAAGGCTCTGTCGTCAAGCGGACTCCCAGCCACGACCAATCCGTTGTTTCCACTGCCACCTGTTGCTACATTCACCGCCCCATTCGCGCCGGTGTGTGTCACTGTAATTACCCCGCTGCGATCACCTGCGGCATAGGGGGTGAAGCTGGTGGTGACAGTACACATTTGCCCCGGCTGCAAGGTGGTTGGGCAGGTATTGGCAACAATGCCAAAATCAAATCGGCTCGGCGTAATAGCGGTAATTGTTAATGCAGTTCCGCCTGTGTTCGACAATGAAATATTTTGAGTACCGGAACTGACGCCAAACGACTGACTTGGAAAAGTTAAGGCGCTGACGTTGGACGTTAATGTCCCCGGCGCGACGCCGGTTCCATAAAGCGTGACGTAATGCGGGCTGCCGGGCGAATTGGAGTCTATCTGCAGCGACTGGGAAATAGCGCCAATGGTCGATGGAAAATAATAAAGTGTCAGAAAACAACTCGCGCCGATCGGCAGTGATGCGGGACAACTATTGCCATAGATAATAAATTCGCCGTTCCAACCAGCCATCGGCGTAACGCCCGAAATCAACAATGGCCCATAACCTGCATTGTAGAGCTCCAAACTGTAGGGTGCGCTATAGGTCTGGCTGACAACACTGCCGAAATTGACTGGTGAACCAACCCAAAGTTGCGGGATAGGTGCGTGTACAACATTGCCGCTCAGGGTTGGGCCGGGGCTACCGGTAACCCCGGCCGATCCAAAATTATAAATTGAAATGCTCCCCGCTTTCGCGCCGTAACTGGTGTAGATCGGCGGGGCAAACTGCACCGCTAACGTGCATGACTGCGCTGGCAGCAGCATCCCCGGCTCGGACTGACCAGGTAGCGACCAACAATTGCTACCCACAGCATTGGTAAATTCGCCACTGACTGAAGGAGTCTCCAGAAGGATTTGGGTTGAACCGGTGTTGGTTATCGTGTAGAACTGCGCCGCGCTCGTGGTGCCAATAATTTGGTCGCCAAAATTAATTGACGATGGGCTAACACTGACCTGGGAAAACGCCAGCGCCGGAAACAGAATGGCGACAAACATCAAGGACCTGAAATTCTTCACGCTTGGCGCGAAGACTGCAGGAAACAGCGCAGTATGGCTTGCTGACATGGCAGACCCGTTCCGAAAGATTCGAGATGGCACTGTTCGCGTTTAGCTTCCCACTGAAAAAAACAGCGCTAAACGCTTTGGCTTGTTTTCAAATTGTCCGCGTAGATTATTTGAGTCGTTAACAAATGTCAAGCGACAAGCCAAATGTCAAGCGACAAGCGCTTTTCCTGTAAGACGACTCCTGATAGGCGTTGCTTTCTTCGGGCACCGAATGAACCACTAATGTCGCAATGGCTCAACCGGCGACGATGTCGAACCACAATGGAAATGGCAAATTCCCGCCACATTTGCCAATATTTCACGCCGTTCGAAAAAATTAACGCCGGCATGTAAAGGCGATGTGGGATGCGATATGCCAGATGACTGATTTCATACAACAGACCTCACGGCAACAATGCCGAAACTACCGCGTAATCCTCAATCTGCGGGATCGGCCTCATGCAGCTGACGGACGAGGTAAATTGGTCGTTGCTTGGTCTCCATATATATTCGCCCAAGGTACTCGCCCAGCACACCGACACTGATGAGTTGCAGGCTACCGAAGAACAAGACTGCAACCAATAGTGACGCATAGCCGGGAACATCAACGCCGTAAATCATGGTTCGGACAACAATAAACGCGGCGTAGGAAAATGTCAGGAGTGCGCCGATTGCGCCCACATACGACCAGATTTTTAGCGGAACCAGGCTAAAGCTGGTAATTCCTTCCAGGGCAAAGTTCCACAGCTTCCAACCTGAAAATTTGGTGGTGCCAACCAGTCGGGCGTTTCGTGAATAGTCTATCGTGACGGTCTTAAATCCCACCCATGCGAACAGACCCTTCATAAACCGCTGACGCTCTGGCAATTGTTTCAATGCATCAATCGCGGCCCGATTCATCAGCCTGAAGTCGCCAACATCTTCGGGGATTTTCGCCGCTGAAAACCAATTAAACGCGCGATAGAAAATTTCCGCGCTTTTTCGCTTCAAGAATGAATCGCTGCTTCGGTCAACCCGCCGCGCCAGCACAACATCGGCACCCTTCTGCCATTCACCGATCAACACGGGGATCAATTCGGGCGGATCTTGCAGATCAGCGTCAATTGGTATGACAGCATCGCCACGCGCAACGTCAATGCCCGCGGTCAGCGCCGCTTCCTTGCCAAAATTTCTTGACAATTCCACGACGCGGAAACGGCTGTCGCGACGGACTAAATCAATCAGGCGCAACAATGTGTCATCACGACTCCCGTCGTCCACGCAGACCACCTCAAACCCAACGTCAGTTATTTTTTCAAAGACACCGCAAATCGCTCGAAAGAAACTATCGACACCTTCGCCTTCATTGTAAAAAGGCGCCACGATTGAGATCAGCCGTCTGTTGTCCGTTGCCATGTTCAAAATCGCCTCCGCTAATGACCACTCTTGTTGTAAATCCAGCTAACGCGCGCTAGGAAATTCCAGCCCATCCCAATCGCAGAAGCGGCTATTTTTGCCAACAACAACGATGTACCGATTGCACCTGCCAGACACCAAACTACCAAATTGTTGATGAGCATACCTACCACGCTCACGCCAAGCACGGAAAGATACATGGTCACGAGCCGCTTTCTTTCCCATGGGTAGCCAAACACCCAATGATGTGCCATCAAAAAATTCGCAATGTTTGCAGTCGCAAAACCGAGCGTGTTTGCGACCAACAGTGGTAAAAACTGAACGAACAACCAGGTCGCACCGAAGTCGATGAGAAAAGAGGCCAAACCAACTGTCACATAGCGGATCGCTTTTTTCGAATGCTTCATTTGCAATAGTCTGCTCGGGGCACCATCATAGTATCGGTTTCGGATGCGTGGATATTTGTATGCGAATTAAAACCGTCGGTTGCCAATTCAAACACTTGACTTGCACTACCCATGGCAAATGCACTGACACGCTTGCCGCATGTTGTATGGATCAACCGATGCCAGACTCCGCACGGCCTACGCCGAACCTTGTGATGCTAGAAACGAACAACAGCAGCAAAAATACAGCCTGAAATTCAAAATGAAAACGGATGCGCGATGAATCCGACACCCACGATGCGGCAAATAAAATTAAACTGGCAAACAGGCATGATGCTATCCAAGTGGTAAACAGTGATTCAACAATCGACGCCTTGCCGGCGAGAATACGTACGCTGCCGATGGCTACAAGGATCGGGGCCAACGCTGCCAGGAAAATTGACGCCCAAGTACTTCCAGCCGCCCACAGTCGATAAGCGTCATTCTCCAACAATCGCAAATTGGTATCTTCAGGATATATGGCGATGGTGTGGTCCATCAGTTGGTCCTTCCAGTTTTGGACAACTTGTGACAAAAAGCTGTTTGGCGCATGGATAAACAGACGAACGTACACACTGCGCATTTCATCAGAGTATTCGCGTGAAAATGGCCCATATCCCTTTTTTTCAAATGCGCCCCGAATGCCGCTGATGGTTGCGTTTTGTGTCCAATGGGCGCTCACAACAGGCGTATCCGGCTGTTGAAATATTGAGGCGACACACGTCTCACGTGCACACGTTCTCTCAATAAATGTATGCAGATTCAGGCCGACATTGCTCTTTGTGGCGTGTGCAAATAGCGAATAAACAAGCGCAATCAAGAATGTACTGATTAGAATTGACACCAGTAACAATCGTAACGGCAGCGAATCCTTGCGCAAAAATAGGAGCGCCGTCCCGAAAAGAAGCAACATCAGGCTGTTTGGTCCTCTGGTCAGGGCAAGCAACAGGAGCGCGATGCCAAAACAGATGCTGACGAGCCATTTTTTTCGTCCCACGCCTACGTCGGCCATCAGGATACAAACAAGATAAGCCACAATAAAGAACAGCAATAGATTCAGTATTTCGGTAAGCGGATTAGCAACGTAGAAGTACGCCCGCATATTAAACAAGCCAAAAATGACCATTACATAACCGCCAAATCGCATGCACTGTTGGCCTAACCGAAAAGCCAAATAGAGGGTTGCTGCATACATTGTCGCCTGCACAAAAAAGATAGACTCAACAGCGGTCGTCCGTCGAATCAATCCTGCCAGCAGTGGGTAGAGCGGCTGGTAATTGAACCATGATGGCCATGCACCATACACATAACCCTTGACGTCGCCATACGCCGAGATATAAAAGGCAAAGTTACTCAGCAATAGGACATAAATCGCCAACGCTCCGATCAGGAAAAGCGCATCAAATTTGCCGCTGTCGTGGCGTGTCATTTGGGTCGGGATTACCCGGCCGCTTGTGCTGCTCATACAAATAAATGGGGTCAGACACCATTTAATTTTCAGTTTTTTCATTTATTCAATCTCATCCGTCAAATCCAGCCAGCCACCATTCAAGTCAACGAATAACCTCATCCATCCCCGAGCAGAATAATGGGAATGAACAACCCAGTCCACCACTTTTTCGAACCCTTTCAGCCATCGCCTAGCCGTTTGTGATCTTCATCCCTTCCCGCGTTTGCACGCGACTTTCCACCCTATCCGCCTAAATTCCGGCATTTCTTGTCCACAATCTGGCCGTTTTGCCAAAATGAGCCCAAATTCACCGCCAGAAAACGATAAAATAGAGGTCTGATCCACTTTTAGACTTTCAAGGCTGTTAGATGTCCTTTGCTTCACTGAATCTTGACCCGAAAATCCTTCGCGCGGTTACCGAACAAGGCTACACCGAGCCCACCCCCATTCAGGCACAAGCGATTCCCGCTGTACTCAATCGCCTCGATATCATGGGTTGCGCCCAGACTGGCACCGGCAAAACCGCGGGTTTTACCCTGCCCCTCTTGCAACTGTTGGTGCCGCTGGCGAGCAGCAGCACTTCGCCCGCCAAACATCCGGTACGCGCGCTGGTCTTGACCCCGACCCGTGAATTAGCCATGCAGGTTGAAGAGTCGGTTCGCACCTATGGCAAATATTTGCCGCTGCGCACCGCGCTGCTATACGGCGGTGTTGATATCAAACCCCAAATCAAAACGCTGCAGGGCGGCGTCGAAATTGTCGTTGCCACGCCTGGCCGTTTGCTCGACCATCTGGAGCAAAAGAGTATTAACCTCAGCCAGGTGCAGATGCTGATCCTCGATGAAGCCGATCGTATGCTCGATATGGGCTTTATGCCGGCGATCACCCGTATTCTTGCGGCGCTGCCACCGATGCGCCAAAACTTGCTGTTTTCAGCGACCTTTTCCGAAGAGATCAAACGTCTGGCGAGCGGTTTTATGCGCAATCCGACCATGATCGAGGTGGCGCGCCGTAATGCCCCCGCCGAATTGGTCACGCATTTGGTTTACGAAGTACCTGCCTTACGAAAACACGCCCTGCTCGCCCATTTGGTGAAAAGCCGCGATATGCAGCAGGTATTGATTTTTACGCGCATGAAGCGTGATGCCGACAAACTTGCCCGCCAATTGGTACGCGATGGCCTGTCGGCCACCGCGATTCACGGTGACCGCAGCCAATCGGAACGCACCCAGGCGCTGGAAGAATTCAAAACCGGCAAGGTCAAATTGCTGGTGGCAACCGATGTCGCTGCACGCGGTATCGATATCGACCAATTGCCGTTTGTGATCAATTACGAAATCCCCAATACACCGGAAGACTATGTGCATCGCATCGGCCGCACCGGCCGCGCTGGCACGCCGGGAGAAGCCATTTCGCTGGTGAGCGGCGAGGAGATGGAGTATTTGGTCGCGATTGAAAAATTGCTCAAACGCGAAATTCCAAGATTGCCATTGCCGATAATTGCCGGTGAAGCGCCGTTGCGTTCATCCTCACGGGTGGGTGGGCGAGATGATGCACGCAGCGAGCGAAGCCATGGCAAGCCTGCCGAACGTGGTGAACGCAGTGGGCGCGGTGAACGTGGCGGTCATGGCGAAGGTGCTGAATCCAGCCGACCACCATTGACCGACGACGAACGCCAGCAACGCAATGAAAGTCGGCGCGTGCGTGACGCCAAGGATTCACGCCCTGCCCGGCCATTGAGTCCGCGTGCAACCCATGATGCGCCGCCACAAACGCCGCATCCGAGTTATCCGCACTTTGATTTCAGCAAGCCATACGAACCGACCAAAAAGACCACCAGCATTGAAGAGGCGGCAGCGATCGCCGAGGAAACCGGCGCATCGCATCGCCCACCCGCACGCTCGATTGGTGCCTTGCTGGGCCGTAAAAAGGTCGGGTAAGGTCGGCTAGTCATCGCAACGCGGTAAGTACTGTTCAGCCGTGATGCCAAAAAAACGCGCCAGACGGCGCGTTTTTTGTTTGAGTCGCACGGTTTGATCGGACTAGCAGTTTGTTGAAATTTGATGCTGTTCAAATTACTGGTGATGGAGCTGATGCTTCCCCCTTTGAAAAAGGGGGATTGAGGGGGATTTAAGTGGTTACCTTGGCGTTAAACACCGAAAATCCCCTCTAACTCCCCTTTTTCAAAGGGGAGGACTGTTCGATACAACAATTACTTTGCTGAATGCATTGGCTCACATCGATTTTTAAACAAACTGCTAGCCGACTTTCAAAACCAGCTTGCCAAAATTCTCGCCTTTGAATAATTTCATGAGCACCTCTGGAAAACGGTCGATGCCTTCTTCGATGTGTTCTTTGGATTTCAACTTGCCTTCTTTCATCCAGCCGGCCATGGTGGTGGCGCCCTCTTTGTAACGCGGCGCGTAGTCAAACACAACAATGCCTTCCATCCGCGCGCGATTGACCAATAGTGACAGGTAATTTGACGGCCCCTTGATGGCGGTGGTGTTGTTGTATTGTGAAATCGCGCCACAAATGACGATACGGGCATGCAGATTAATGCGCGTCAGCACCGTATCCAAAATCTCGCCACCGACGTTGTCAAAATAAACATCGACGCCATCCGGACAGGCGCGCTTTAGTCCGACCCGCACATCTTCGTTTTTGTAATCAATACAATCGTCAAAACCGAGTTCGTTGATGACCATCTGGCACTTTTCCGCGCCGCCGGCGATGCCGACCACCCGACAGCCCTTGATTTTAGCCACCTGACCGACCGTGGCGCCCACCGCGCCGGCTGCACCCGATACCACCACTGTTTCACCGGCCTTGGGCTGCCCGGACTCCAGCAATCCAAAATACGCGGTCATGCCCGGCATGCCGAGTACGTTCAGGTAGGTGGTCAGTGGCGCCAGCTTCGGGTCAATCTTGGTAAAGCCCTTGCCGTCAGTCAAACAGTAGGTTTGCACCCCCGGTGTGCCCGCGACAAAATCACCGGGCGCAAATTTGGGATTGTTGGAAGCCACCACTTCACCGATGCCACCGGCGCGCATCACGTCGCCGAGTTTGACCGGCTCAATATACGATTTGCCTTCATTCATCCAGCCGCGCATGGCGGGGTCGAGCGAAAGATAGAGCACTTTAATCAGCACTTGGCCGTCGCCAATGGCGGGCAACTGCTCGTCAGCAAAAACAAAATCGCTGTGTTTGGGCTCGCCGATCGGACGGGCCTTGAGGCGGACGGTGTGATTGGTCGTCATGGAGGCGGGCAACTTTCAAAGGAATAGGGGTAAACACGATTATGCATCGCGCCTTGTGGCACAGGAACGCGCACAAATAAAAAAAGCCGGGACGCATTGCAGCGCACCGGCCTTTGTATGAGACGAGCTCGGGTTACTTCAGGTGAGCGGCGACCAATTTGGTCATCTCAAACATTGAAACAACTTTTTTGCCGCCGAAAACAGCCTTGAGCTTTTCGTCAGCGTTGATCATGCGACGGTTAACCGCATCTTGAAGTTTGTTCTTCTTGATGTAGTCCCACAGCTTTTTGGTAACTTCGGTACGTGGGATGGGAGTTGCACCCACCACGGCGGCCAACATTGCCGAAGGCGTCATTGGCTTCATGAAAGCGGCATTTGGCTTGCGCTTGGCAGCTGGTTTTTTGACAGCTGGCTTTTTGGCAGCTGGCTTTTTGGCAGCTGGCTTCTTTGCAGCCGGCTTTTTAGCGGCTGGCTTCTTTGCAGCCGGCTTTTTAGCAGCTGGCTTCTTCGCCGCTGGTTTTTTTGCTGCTGGTTTTTTTGCGGCAGGTTTCTTTGCTGCTGGTTTTTTTGCTGCTGGTTTCTTTGCGGCCATGTATTTCCTCCAGTGTTTGTCAGGTTTTCCGTAACAGAGGGTTTTGTTTTCACACTGGCAAGGATTTGAATCCTCATAGTGTAATTACGCACCACGGCGCAAATATAACGCATTATTTCAACTTGTGTGCAAGTGCTTGACGAAGTATTTATCTTAATCAGGGGATACTTGTCATAGGGGAAAATCAAAAACGATGACATACCGGTTCAAAATATCACTCTGAAACCAACACATTCTGCGCCTTGTGGTCGTCACGACTAACAATGTTTCCCCTATGAAAACCTGTTAAAAATGCAATTTTTACCGTTTATGCAATCGCTCGAAAATCATCAGCCGTTTGACGCTACCGAGGCTGCTCATTTGCTGATTGTGCGTGATTTTGTCCGTGAAAAAAGTGCAGCATTTTGGCAACGCTCAACATTGTCTGGTCATGTCACCGGCTCCGCATTTATTGTGAATAATGATCAAACCCACACACTTTTGCTGCATCACGCCAAGCTTAATCGATGGGTGCAGCCGGGTGGTCACCTCGACGAAACCGATGATTCACCCGCTGCTGGTGCCCTGCGCGAGGCGATTGAAGAGACCGGTATTGCCGCCTTGTCGTTGGCCAGCGACGCATTGTTTGACGTCGACGTCCATTTGATTCCTGAGCGCAATCAAGACAAAATCCACGAACCGGCGCATTACCATCACGACGCACGTTATCTTGTCATTGCCGGAGTGAAAGATGTCACAATATCATCTGAGTCGCTTGCCTTTCGCTGGGTTGCACTGACAGAATTGGCAGGTGGGCGTCACGAGTCAGGACTCGTCCGTATGGCCAGAAAACTAATGATTCGTCAGGAAATATCCCGATCACTATGAATATGGAACTCGCAAAAATTCGCACCGACTACAAACTCGCCTCCCTCGACCTTAAGGATGTGGATGCGTCGCCGATTGTTCAATTTGAAAAATGGTTCAAAGAAGCGCAGTACGCCAATGTTGCCGAGGTCAATGCCATGACGCTGGCGACCGCCAATGTCGAAGGCAAACCGAGCGCGCGGATCGTGCTGTTAAAGGACTTTGATCGACGTGGCGCGACTTTTTTCACCAATTACGATAGTCGCAAAGGCACCGATTTAAATGCCAACCCATTGGCCGCCTTGGTTTTTTTCTGGCCGGAATTGGAACGCCAGATTCGTATCGAAGGATCGATCGAGAAAGTCTCTGCCGACGAATCCGACGCCTATTACCGCGTCCGCCCGATTCCAAGCCGCATTGGCGCGTGGGCCTCGCCACAAAGCCGCATGATCGCTTCGCGCGAAGTGCTGGAGACCCGGGTTGCAGAATTCAGCAAACAATACGGCGATGCACCGGTGCGCCCGCCGCATTGGGGGGGATATCGGCTGGTGCCAAACGTTTTTGAGTTTTGGCAGGGGCGCGCCAGCCGGTTGCACGACCGGCTGTGTTATCACCTCACCGGACCACATTGGGACGTCATGCGTCTGGCGCCCTAGCCCATAAAAGCTCTACGGTGCGCGGTAATAATTCGGCAACGCGCGCAGGTATGCCGGCAGATTGGGATTGGCGAGCAGGCGCGGGAAAAATGCCGCATCAGCATTGGTCGTGAGTGGGCTCAACAGCGTGGATTCAAACGGCAACTGAAAACGGCAGGCAAGCAATGTGCTGGCGTCATCAGCCGTTGGCGGGTCACTCGGTTTGCCCAGATTACAAATCGCCAGATCCTTGCTGAACTGTTCAATCGATACGCGTTTCGCCATATAGGCCGGATCGAGGCTCAGGCCTTGCTGTAAGCGGCTGCGGGTTTCGGCAACACTCATGATCGGCAACTTGGTATTGGGGCAGTTGGCCACCATCCCCTTCGTCCGCACCGATGTGGTTGAGGTGGTTGATGCGGGGTTTATCAACTCGACCCCATCCATGGCGCGTAATTTGCCGAGCAACGGCGCATCGCCATATAACGCCTCACCACGAATCACCACCAACTTGATTTGTTCTTCCAACGCGTTGATGAGATTGCGGTAGGGGTCGTCATGCCGGCGATCAATCACCAGAAAATCAGCCAGATAACCGGGTGCAATCTGCCCAAGTTTGCCCTGCCAGCCCATGGCGGCCGCCGGATTGATGGTCACCATTTCTACCAACTCACGGTCGGAAAACGCGCCGGCAAGTTGGTGTTTGTTGACCAAATCTGCAACCTTTAATTCGCCCAAACTCGATTTGG
>JAYTBF010000013.1:0-13791 GCA_043737175.1 Burkholderiales bacterium | reverse complement strand
GTTTGGCTGCGTCAAAAGTTACAGCGTAAGTGAAAAATCCTTCACCACCGCGCCAGGTAATCGGGCCGAAGCGGTTGAACGTTCACCATAACTGCCGGCATCCATCAGCCAATCACATTCGCTGGTGAGGCCAAGCAAATTGTCGCCCAGCATCCGATAGGCGGAGTCATCAAAACGCATGACATTGAGTGGCGCTTGAATTTTGCCGTTTTCAACCCAGAAGGTTGCGAACCGGGTCATCCCGGTCATACGGCAATTGCCATGATCCGAGTAGTTCAAATACCAAAGATTGCCGATCAATAAACCGGTGTCGAGGGTTTTGAGGATGTCCTCCCGAGCGAGCGTGCCGGGTGCCATCGACAAAGATTCCGGGGACTCGCCGGCATTGGCGCCATTGGTGGTGAGGTTGAATTCTTTGGCGCTGCGGGGACTGATGAGTGCGCCTGCATGTTTGCCGTTGGTAATCAATTCGACCGACGCGTTTTTGGTGAAGCCGTCGCAGTTAAACATGGGTGCCACCCCCAGTTGCGACGCCTCGGCCAGCGTCACAGCCGCATTCAGGCTGGCGCTGCCATCCTCGAGTTTCAGTAGCGGGCTTTGTTTATTGCGTTGTGATTTTTCGCCAAACCCCCCCCAACTCAGCAGGCTGACCACTTCACCCAGCGCCGCAGGACTCAGGTAGGCGCGATATTGGCCGGGTGTTAATGTTTTGGCGGGACGTTGTAAGACTTCCAATTGTTCGATCGACGATTGCATTTTTTGTCTGAAGGCAGCCGCATCCCAATGTGTTCCGGTGTAGCTGTTTTTCACTGCTTTATCGGCGGCGTGGTACAGGCACCAATCAAAATTGAAGTTATCCACCCGATGCCAGTTGCGCTGGCCCAGGGAATTGGCAAAGCCTTTGTAAATTGCGCCGGAGGCATAAATGCCAACCAAATCGCGTTGATCACCAGCACTGATAATTTGCGCCAGCATGGCCTCGTCTGTTGGCAGACTGCCCGCGCTAATATGTTCGGACGACGCCGGTTCGATGTTGTAGAGCAAATAGGGATCGGCGGGCAACGACAACAGCGTCAATCGTAATTGCGCCAACGACGCATCACACATCGACTTGTCCAGGCTGGACTCACCAACCAGCGTCACGGTGGTGTCTGCGCGCCGATTATTGTGTATGAGTGAAATCGTCAAATACGTCTGTTTGACCGAGCCTGCTTGTCGCACCGCGTTTTTGTTGAAACGCACAAAACTGGAATCTTCGGCGGAAAGATAGGCGAGAAATGTCTCCCCGGCTTGTGTCTGGGAATGCAGATGGTCGGCGAGCTGATAAAAGTAGGTTTGCATGTGATTTTTTATAAAGGATTATTTGCGCCGCACATCGAGTTTTTACTCGCGCTCGCAAAAGTACAGGCTGGTAGGATGGCTGGCAGCGGAAATGGATCGGGCCAACGCGTTAATGCTCGCCGCCAAACACATCGATGTTGGAAAATTTGCACGCCGGGCTGGCGTGGCCGACCCGAATCACTTGATTGGGCTCGCCTTTGCCACAATACGGCGTGCCCATGATTTCTTGGCTGTCGGCATTGCCAACGGCGGTCAGGTCGCGCCAAAATGTGGCGGAAATGCCCCGATAGTTTGGATTTTTCACCACTTCGCCCAGTTTGCCGTTGGTAATGCGCTGGCCGATTTCACAGCCGAATTGAAACTTGTTGCGTGAGTCATCAATTGACCAGGACACGTTGGTGCGCATCAACACACCGTTGTCAATCGAGGCAATCATGTCGTCCAGCGAGGTGCTGCCGTTTTCAATATTCAAATTCGACATACGATCAATCGGTGGACGATTCCATGCGCAGGCGCGTGCAGTGGCCACCCCCGGCATTTTGGCACGCGCTTGCGAAATGCTGCCGCCCAACGGCCGTTGCAGAATGCCGTCCTTGATGACCAGTTGTTTGTGCGCCGGGGTACCGTCGTCGTCAAACGCAAAACTTGCGAATTGCTGGCTCATATTGGGATCGTAGCTGACATTGAGCAACGACGAGCCGTATTGGTAATGACCAAACATATCGAGGCTGACAAAACTGGTGCCGGCGTAATTGCGTTCGTCGCCCAGAATACGATCCAATTCGAGCGGATGGCCGATGGATTCATGAATCTGCAACATCATTTGATCCGGCATCAAAATCACATCCATCTTGCCGGTCGGGCAATTGGCGGCAATCAATAACTGTATGGCTTCGTCGGCGGTTTGTTTGCCGGCACCATAAAAGCCGGAGCGGGCGATGATCTCCATGCCCCCCTGCTGGCAAAAACCGTTGTAACGTCCGCCAAATGAACGGGTTTGTGATTCACCATCGGCAAAAGCCGTCACCATTAACGATGGCACCAAAAAATCCCACTCTTGGTCAATCATGCTGCCGTCGGCGGTCACAAACAGCTGTTTGGTGTGGGTGGTCCAAAAACTAGCCGACCAATCGACAATTCGATCGTCGATCTTGCAGGCGACGCTTTCAGTTTGTAAAAGCGCGATTTTGTCGGCCAAGGTTACCGAGGCTGGTGCTTGTTTGACGGTACTGCTGTAGTGGCCGCTGGCCATTTTGTCCTGGGCGCGAATAATGGCCGAATAGTCGGTCACCGAGCGGGAAGCGGTCAGGTGCGCCCACTGCAAGGCTCGCTGGGCGGCCTCGCGCAGGCCACTTTCAGTTAAATCACTGGTGGCGGCGTAACCGAGGCCGCCTTTGTCCATCACCGTTACCATCACACCGCGATCGGTGCTGATAGATGGCGGTTCGACCACATCCTGCTGGACTGTTAATCGTTCGGAGGTTTCTTCCACCAATCGAAACGAACAAAAGTCACAGGCAGGGGCAATGCGCTTAAAAATGGCTTCGTAGGAGGCGGTCATGGCGGTCAAAATCTGGCTGGAAAGGACGACATTGTAACAAGCGACCCACCGATGCGGGTGGGAGTTGACGGCTTCGGCAAATGAAAGTTGCCAATACCTTGAATGGGCAGGTGCCATTGAAGTAAATTGAGTGTCTTGGTTTGTGCGATTGTTGAATTTGCCGCCAAGCTGGTGTAACGTCGCTAAACAATTGCGCGACGGCGGACCAGGCGTTTAAGTACCATGCGCAAAAAATTCAAAAAACCAGCCAGGGGGCGCAATGGATCTGACTTTTTTTAGCAAAGTTTGTCGCAGCGTTGAATTTTTATCCGCGGGAAATTTTTTTGCCAAACCGGCAAAAGCACCATGGCGATGGCTGACACTTGTTGGCGTTGTTTGTGTGTCGATGTTGTCCGCGACCATCGCGATTGCCCAGCAACCGCTGACCAATCCAAATTTATTGCTGTTACGAAACGCCGAAGTGCGCGCAATGGCACGCCAGGCTGACGGCAAATTATTGCTGGCAACCAATGGCGTCGCTGATGCCCGTTACTTGGGAACGCCGCCCAGTTTTGACGCCGCCGGCAACCCGGTTGGAATCGGCGGAACGTTTATCAATGGTTTGATGCGGGTGAATGCCGATGGCAGTCGCGATACCGCGTTTACGGTTGATTTACCGAACGACAACAATACCAATACGTTTAGCGGCAATATCTGGGACGTCAAAATATTTGGTAATTTTGCCTACGTGCTCGGCGATTTTACGACCATTGGTGGTGTCGCCCGTGCGGGTTTGGCACGTATCAACCTGACCACCAATACGGTTGATGCCGGTTGGAACCCAAATCCACAGCGGCGCATTGCCAATCAAACTGCAGTCGGTTCGATGGCGCTTGATGGTGCCGGCAATCTGTATACGTTTGGCAGCCTTTACGATATCGGCGGCAAATTGAATGTGCGCATGGCAAAAATTCCCGCCAGCTCGGCCAATGGTCAGGCCGATGCGAATTTTGACGGACGGTTTGTAACGGTAAATTTGGTGGACGATATTTCTGCGGACGTCGGCATTTATGCCGCGCCAACTTCAAATGGTGCGCTTTATGCAGTAGGTAGAAAGGTTAATGCGGGTTCGACGCAAAAAATGCGCATTTATAAAATCAACGCCATCACCGGCGTGCAAGATACCAGCTGGAATGCCAACCTGCAGGCGATCGATATGCTGATTAATGGCGTGGCGGTGAATGCCGGCGGGGATATCTTTGTTGGCGGCCAAGTGGCGGGTAATATCACGATTGGGCAGAATCTCACCTCGCCCTATACCTTGCTCAAGTTGAGCGGCGTCACGGGTCAGGTGCCGTCGGCATGGGTCGGTGGTTTGAGTGGCCCCAATACCTTGGCCAATGGCCTGACATACCCTGTCCGGGTGCACTACGGTGTGGCGCTGGATGCCGCCGGCAATGTTTATTCAATTGCTGGTCGGTTGCTGGGTGATACCTCTACGGCGTTTTATTCCAAATATGACGGCAACACCGGTTTGCGGGCAACTGGTTTTGCCGAATCCGAAATTACCGGTGCAAATGGATTTGAGGCCTGGGTTTTTGCAGCGCCAGACGGCATCTATGGAAGTGGGCCGGGTTATTACGGCGGCGCACGCACTGGTTCGATCATTAAGCTCGATGCCAATAACGGCACACTGGTATCCGGCTTCAACGTGAATGTAAAAAATAGCGGATTAATTTCCGCGTCGACCAAACTGGACGATGGTCGGGTGGTGATGAGCGGCGCATTTAATGAGGTTAATGGTGTGGCGGTCAATAACCTGATCCGCTTTAATACCGATGGTACCTTTGACCCGACGTTTACCAATGGGCCGAATTCTTTGGTTATGAACGTCAAACATATCGCCGGTAAGCTCTACGCCAGCGGACCATTTTCATTTTCAGGCACGGCACCACGTAAGTTTATCGCCCGTTATGACGCCTTGACGGGTGCTCTCGATACGACTTGGAGTCCGGCACTCGACGGCAATGCGCGTGCGATTACCGGCGACGCGACGACGATTTATATGGTCGGCGGTTTTTATACCATCAACGGCTCGGTGACCGGATGTATCAGTAAGTTGTCGGCGACCACCGGCTTACCGGATCTGGGCTGGCAACCAGCCATGACCGGTATTACTTTGGGGTCCATTTGCCAGCGGGCCATCGCCAAAGTGGGCAATTTTGTTTATGTTGGTTTGCCGAACAATTCAAGTTTTCTGGGTGTGCCCAGACTGGTGGTGAACGGACAAAATCGTACCTTGGCGAGAATTGATGCCACCACCGGTGTCGTTGACAACAGCTTTGATCCGAATCCAAATGGCACCGTGCAGTCGATGGAGTCGGATGGCACCAATATTTTCCTCAGCGGCGGATTTAATACCATCGGTGGGGTGAGCACCCGGCTGGCAAAAATGTCCGGTGCGACCGGCGCAATTGATGCAACCTTTGTTCAGCCTTTGACCGGCTTGCCAAATAACGCCACGTGGATCCGCCCGACGGCGGATGCCATTTTTCTGACCGGAACCGAATTTGTCAATACTGAATCACGACCGTATGTCTGGAAATTCGCCCCGAATGGCAGCCGCGACACGGCTTGGTCACCGACCTTTGAGCCGACCGATCAGAGCGAGACGTTTAACGCCGCTGCTGAGCCGTTTGGTGTGAATCGAATCATGATTGGTGCAGGATTTACGGCGGCCGGCACGGCGAATTTGTTGCGGATCGCGGTGGCGGCATTTAGTACCGTGCCATCTGCAGCACTGACGTTTAATCAAGTTGGTCGCGGCACCTACGTCATTGGCAACAGTAGTTTGACCGGGACGGTATCGTGTAATAACTGCTCGACTGGATCCAAGACTTATGACTTTGACACCGGCACGGTACTGACGCTGAATGTACGGCCCACACCGGGCTGGGTGTTTAGCGGATGGAGTGGCGCCAGCGGCAGTGCGAGTTGTACCGGAACAGGGACCTGTAGCGTGACGTTGAACGCGGCATCCGCGGTGACGGCGACCTTTACCAAGGTGGCGGATTTAATCGAAGAGTAGTCGTAATTTCATTTCCACATCAAAAGTACATTAATTATTTGCTTTGTCAGCATTAAAAAATTGTCATTCCGACAGAGCACAGTTTTATCGTGCGACGAGGAATCCCATCCGATGGCATAGCGCAATAGTAAACGTGCCTTATTTTCGCTGGATGAGATTCCTCACGAACAGCCGTTCGGAATGACAAGGTTAAGTTTAGGCGTTTATAAACTTATGATCTTTAGATGACATAAGGTATTGGTCTTTCCAGATCAACATTGCCTGTTTGTTTTTTTGAAGACTTTAATCGGCCGGGGTTTTATGATTGGTAATCAGCGCGGCGATTTCCGGCTCGGTTAAGCGCACCAGATACCATTCCGGCATGACGCTGGCACCGAGCGACTTATAAAAATCAATCGACGGCGTATTCCAGTCGAGCACCCGCCATTCGAAGCGACCGCAGTTACGGGCGGCAGCCAGTTCTGCCAAATGTACAATCAACGCCTTGCCGTAACCCTTGCCACGCGCGGCCGGAATGACAAATAAATCCTCAAGATACAGCCCGGGTTTGGCGAGGAAAGTCGAGTACGTGGTGAAAAACAGCGCAAAACCAATGGGCACATTATTTTCCATTGCCATCACACATTCACAAGCGGGCCGGGTGCCAAACAGTGATTGGTGCAACATGGCCGGCGTGCCGGTCAGCATGTTTTCGAGTTTTTCGTAAACAGCGAGTTGGCGGATCAAATCGTGAATGGTATCCACGTCTGAAGGGGTGGCGGGACGAATGGTCAACATTGGGTTTGGTCTTATTGTTTAAATTGAAAGTGAAACAACGAAATTAAAAACGGTCTTTCCAGGCGCGAATCGCGCCGAAAATTTGTGCGGGTGCCGCTTGCCCATTAAGCTGCCCGTCTGATTTTTTTAGAGCTGCGGCAATCACATCGGGCGTATCCCAGCGCATAAACGGATTGGTGGAACGTTCCAAACCGATGGTCGACGGCAGGGTGGGTTCCCCACGCGCACGTTTGGCGGTATCCGCGGCGATACGCTGTTGCAAATCGATGTTGTTGGGTTCAACCGCCAACGCAAAGCGTAAATTGCTGAGGGTGTATTCGTGCGCACAAAAAAACTGGGTTGCGGCCGGCAGGGCGCGCAATTTTGCCAGTGAGGTCTGCATTTGCAACGGCGTGCCTTCAAACAATCGGCCGCATCCGCCGGCAAATAATGTGTCGCCGCAGAATAACCAACCGTGATTTTTTTCGTAATAAACAATATGGCCCAAGGTATGACCGGGCACCTCGAAAATTTCAAAGTCTAATCCCAGAGAGGTGATTGAGACAGTTTTGCCTGAAACGGCAGGCGCAGTGCGGTGCGGGATTTTTTCACTGGCGGGGCCCCAAACCGGGATCGCCTGACCAGACCAGTCGAGTAAATCACCGACACCACCAACATGATCGGTGTGATGATGCGTGATCAATATTGCCGACAGCTGTAATTGGTGTTTTGCCAGATAGTCAATGACCGGCACGGCGTCGCCGGGATCAACCACCACGGCATGTTTGTCGTTGTGAATCACCCACAAATAATTATCGGCAAATGCCGGAACAGGGAAGACGGTCAACATTCCAGTTAAAATTTTCAAATGGGTAAAAAATTAGGTACGCCAAACACCGATAAACAGCCAAGTCCCGTCAGTTTAGCCGACTGGCTGGCCACGCCGCTGGGCGCATATACTTTGGCGCAGGAGCGGGTTTGGTTGGACAAGGTCGCGCCGGACATTTTTGGTTATCACGCAGTGCAATTTGGCCTGCCGGAATTCGATTTATTGCGCGAGTCACGTATGACCCACCGGCTGGTGGTGTCGCCGAGGATGGTGGCGCACGCCACGGTGGCGGCGCAGTTTCACGAGTTGCCATTCGAAACCCATTCGGTTGACCTTTGTTTGTTGCCGCATACCCTTGAATTTGCCGATAACCCGCATGATATTTTGCGCGAGGTTGATCGCATCCTGCGGCCCGAGGGGCGCGTCATTATTATTGGTTTTAATCCCTGGAGCCTGTTTGGCATCAAACGCTTTTGGTCCTCCAACAGAATGCCCTGGTGTGGCCAATTTATTTCCTTGGTGCGCATGAAGGATTGGTTGCAGTTATTGGGTTTCGAGGCCAGCCAGGGACACCTGTGTTGTTATATTCCGCCGGTGCAAAGTAACAAATGGCAGCGTCGTTGGCGTTTTATGGAATCCAGCGGCGACCGTTGGTGGGGTGTGGCCGGTGGCGTTTACATGTTTGAAGCAATCAAACGGGTGCGGGGCGTGCGGCTGATGGGCCCGGCATGGACGCAGGCCGGTAATAAAGAGCCCAAGTTTGCCACCGCGGCGCAAAACACCAGCATTCGTCGCCATAGTGGCAGCAGCAAAAATATCGTTGCACATTTGAAGGTCGTTAAATAATGAAAGTTGTCACGATTTACGCCGATGGCGCCTGCAAAGGTAATCCCGGTACCGGTGGTTGGGGGGCGTGGTTGCAAGCGGGCGAGGTCGAGCGCGAGATTTTTGGTGGGGAAGCCAATACCACCAACAATCGTATGGAATTGCGGGCGGTGATTGAAGCACTGGCTTCGTTAAAACGGGATTGTGATGTGATTGTTTATACCGATTCGTCGTACGTGCAAAAAGGCATCAGTGAATGGATTCACGGCTGGAAACGCAACGGTTGGCGGACGTCCGATAAAAAACCAGTTAAAAACGATGATTTGTGGCGCGCGCTCGATGTGTTGGCGCAGCAGCATCGGGTTGATTGGCGGTGGGTGAAAGGGCACTCGGGACATCCCGGCAATGAACGTGCCGATGCCCTCGCCAATAAGGGCGTCGAATCTTTGCGCAGCGCCATCCCCAAGGTGATGTTATGACGCGGCAGGTTTTTCTCGATACCGAAACCACCGGTCTGGAAGCGGCGCAGGGTCACCGCATTATCGAGGTGGCGTGTGTGGAAATGATCGGCCGCCGCCTGACCAAAAATAATTTCCATTGTTACCTCAATCCTGAGCGGAAAATTGACCCGGGTGCCCAACAGGTGCATGGCATTTCGCTTGATTTTCTGGCGGACAAACCAAAATTCGCCGATGTGGTGGTTGAATTCCTGAATTATTTGGGTGACGCGGAGCTGGTCATTCACAACGCCGCTTTTGACGTTGGTTTTTTAAACGCCGAACTGAAACGCGTCAAAAAAACCAACATCGATCTTTTAGAGGGTGTGGTCAGCGCCAAGCGCTCGATCATCGACACCTGGAAAATGGCGCGTGAACAATTTCCCGGCCGCAAGAATTCGCTCGACGCGTTATGTGAACGTTTTGAAATTGACAACAGCGCCCGCACCATGCACGGTGCCTTGCTCGACGCCGAGTTGCTCGCCGAGGTCTACCTCGCCTTGACACGTGGTCAGGATAGCCTCGATATAGGTTTGAACGTGAATGCCAAAACCGTCGATGGTCGTGCCAGTGTGCCGACCGCCCGACCCGAAAAGCTGAAGATTTTGTATGCCGATGCCGATGAATTGCTACGACATGCCGAAATGATCGAGCGGCTGCAAAAGGCATCCGGCGGCAAAGCGGTATGGGCGGTGATCGATTCCGCCGAAAAGGCGCAGAGTTAGGCTGCCATGGCGCCTTGTCGCGGGCGGGTTTTGCGCCAACACGGCGTGGTCGGTTATAATTTCACCACTTTCAGGTTTCCTGATCAGCCGCCCATCTGCAAAACCGCGCCTGTGCGCGGTTTTGTGAGTGCAAATGTTGATTTTCTAGCGTGATACTCACGTGAGCAAGTGAGTAAGACCCTAAAGACCGCCCTACTAGACCGCCCAACTAGATCGACCCTCAAGACCCCAAAACATGAAAATTATCTCTCCCATTTTTGTATTGGCGCTGCTATTTGCTGCCACAACCGCCATGAGCGCCGCTGACGTTGCTGCCCAAGCCCCGGCTGTTTCGGCGGCACCGTCCAAAGGTGACGCCAAGGCTGGAAAACAAAAAGCAAAGGCAATTTGCTCAGGCTGTCATGGCATCGCCGGAACAAAAACCGCTTACCCGGAAGTTTTCCATGTGCCACGTATTGGCGGCCAGAACGAAGCTTATTTGGTGGCGGCGTTAAATGCCTATCGTTCGGGTGAGCGTTATAACGCCACCATGAAGGGCTTGGCGACCGCATTGACCGAAAAAGACGTAATGGACATCGCCGCGTATTACGCCGGTATTGAGTCTGTTAAATAAGGATTGAACTGATGAAATTCACCACAAAATTATTTGCTGCCGCTATTGTTGCCTCGTTACCAATGCTGGCGCATGCCGCCGGCAACGTTGAAGCCGGCAAGAAAAAGGCCGAAACCTGTGTTGCCTGCCATGGCCAAAGTGGTGCGCGCCCCATTCAGCCGGATTACCCGGTTTTGGCCGGTCAGCATGAAGATTATTTGGTTGCGGCAATGTCGCAATACAAATCGGGCAAACGCCAAAACGCCATCATGAAAGGTTTTGCCGCACCATTGTCTGCGCAAGACATTCGTGATTTGGCGGCGTATTTTTCGAAAGAAAAATCAAACCTGAAAATGAAATATTGATTGGCGGATGTTACTCAGAACGATGCCCAATAAGTTGAATATTAAAAAACCCGCCTGATGGCGGGTTTTTTATTGTCTGGGATTCCTCTCCAGTATTATCGTGCTGCCGTTGGTTCGCTGCCGGTGAGCGGTTGACCACCTTTTTCATTCGATCGATCGTAAACCAGTGTCTTGCCAAATACCAAATGAATCCACGTCGGGTAGGTATAGGCGGTGCCTTTGTTGTGGTCAATAATTGCGCCGATCGCCCCGCCAAAAATAATGTTTCCGGCCAATCCCATGTTCGCGCGCGAGATGACCCGACCGCTGGCATCCTGGTTCGGTGGATGTTTGCAGGTGACATCCATGTCCTTGCTTGATCGACGAACCTGCGCGGTGTCTCCGGATTTGGATGTAATGCTTCCGTAGTCGTTGGAAATTCTGCATTCGGCACCCGTGATTGTTTCGCCGGCGGCGTTCTTGGTTTCAATTTTCATCGGATGGGTCGAATCATTAACAATCGAGGCGCAGCCAGTAAGTGTCAGTACGATCGCGACAGCAGATATTATTTTGATCATGAATTAGGTTCCAATCGAGAGTTTTTATTGACGGAAACGTGGCGTCGGCAATTGACAAAAAATTGGCAACCATACAGGTCAATTAACAACTGCTAGATGCTACCTGAAGCGACTCAACTGGAGGTGTTTATTTTGTATGCAAGCAGGCAAAATAAATCGCCGGATCCGGTGCCGTCCTGTGCCGTTGGGCGTGCCAGATCATCTCTCCCAGGCAATCCATCATGTGATGTTCGGCTTCCAGTGGCGAGCCGAGTTTTTCAGTCAGCCGCTGGTGATGGGCGCGTACCCCCGGCGGTTGGTCGATCGAAACCTGCTCGCGTATCGACATGTGCATCGACAGGTGCAAAAACGGGTTGGTTTCGCCTGCTTCGGGTGCGTAATCACGATCAACGTATTGATCGCGATTATTCAGGATATGGTGATACTCCGGATGGGCGGCGATGAGCTCGACCGCGATGGACTCCAATGCAGTCAGTGGCGGGTTGGCGTGGCCCTGACGATATTTGCGCCAGGCGTCAAAGAAAAAATCGCGTGCCTGATCACGGCTGGGGTTAAACATGGGCGCTGATCTTCATTCGACAAATTCCTGTTTTTTCTTGAAGCCACATAGATCGTACACCGCACATTGGCCACATTTGGGTGATCGGGCCATACAGGTGTAACGGCCATGCAGGATTAACCAATGGTGGGCGTGCATCATGAATTCTGCGGGCACCACTTTTAATAATTTTTGTTCAACTGCCAGCACGTCCTTGCCGGGCGCCATGCCCATACGATTGCCGATACGACAAATATGCGTGTCCACGGCCATGGTCGGTTGCCCAAAGGCGATATTCAGCACCACATTGGCGGTCTTGCGGCCGACACCGGGTAGGGCTTCCAACGCTTCGCGGCTGCCGGGCACCGCGCCATTGTGCTGATCGATCAAGGCTTGGCAGGTGGCCATGACGTTTTTTGCTTTATTACGATACAGGCCGATGGTCTGAATATAGGCGATGAGTTTTTCCTCGCCGAGGTTGAGAATTTGTTGCGGGGTATTCGCTTTGGCAAATAATTTTGCGGTGGCGATATTGACACTCTTGTCGGTGGCCTGTGCCGACAATATGACAGCGACCAATAATTCAAATGGGCTGGAATAGAGCAGGTCGGATTTGGGGTGCGGATTAATTTCCTGCAAACGCCGAAAAAATTCATGCCGCGCATCCGGTTTCATGACATAGGCTTCAGCCACGTTTATCCGCCGGGTTGGTCATGGCGGCACGCTCTTTTGCATTCAGCATGGCATCCCGTTCATTCACGTCACGGTGCAGCCGAAAGTTATGAAAATTAAACCGGATGCGCGCCTCGTCGGCATCAAACATGGTCGGGTAGCGGGCGTCGTCCACCATCGTGATGCAATCAACCGGACACGCGGGAATACACAATTCACACGCGGTGCAATATTGTGGCAACACGGTATGCATAAATTTATTGGCACCGAGTATGGCGTCCGTCGGGCAGGGCTTGAGACATTTGGCGCAACCGATACATTCGGCTTCATCAATCACCGCCACGCGATGTGGCATATGAGCACCACATTCGAGATCGAGCGGCAGCAGGGGTTGATCGAGCAGTTTGGCCAATTTGGCGATACCTTCGTCGCCGCCCGGCGGGCAGCGATTGATCGGTGCCGCGTCGTTTGCAATTGCCTCGGCATAGGGCAAACAACCCTGATAGCCACACTTGGTACATTGCGTTTGCGGCAGCAGCGCATCAATTTTTTCGATCAGTGTTGGCATGTCTTTCAATTCGTCACAACAATCTAGTCGATTGCCTTGGCGCAATCACTAATCAACGCCGGCCCTTTGTAAATAAAACCGGTATAGAGCTGCACCAGCGATGCACCCGCATTTATTTTCAGTTTGGCGTCATTGGCTGACATGATCCCGCCCACTCCAATGACTGGAATATTGCCCTTGAGCGCTTTGACCAATTGCCGCAACACTTCGGTCGATGGCGAAAAAACCGGTCGGCCGGATAAGCCGCCCGTTTCTGCGGCGTGAGGATGATCCTGCACGGCATCACGCGAGATGGTGGTGTTGGTGGCAATCGCGCCCTCAAATCCATATTGTAATAACAGCGCGGCAATATCTTTGATCGCCGTGAGGTCGAGGTCCGGGGCGATTTTCAATAACAGTGGCACTGTTTTTTTATGTTTCTTGGCCAGCTTGGTTTGTTCGGCTTTTAATGTTGATAGCAGTTTTTCCAGCGCGGCGGTGGCCTGTAAATCACGCAGTCCCTTGGTGTTGGGCGAGGAAATATTCACCGTCACATAACTGGCGTGGGGATACACACCTCGTAAACAGGTGAGGTAATCATCGACCGCGTTTTCGTTCGGTGTATCAAAATTTTTGCCGATATTGAGGCCCAACACCCCGCGATACTTCGCGCGTTGCACATTCGCTAAAAATTGATCCAACCCGCCATTATTGAACCCGAGCCGGTTGATCAATGCCTCGTGTTCAGGCAGCCGGAACATGCGCGGCTTCGGGTTACCCGGTTGCGCGCGCGGCGTGACGGTACCGACTTCGATAAAGCCGAAGCCCATCGCCGCGAGGGCATCGATGTACTCACCGTTCTTGTCGAGGCCTGCGGCCAAACCAACGGCATTGTCAAATGAAAGTCCAAGCAGGGAGC
>JAYTBF010000012.1:0-2431 GCA_043737175.1 Burkholderiales bacterium | reverse complement strand
CCGGGCATGTCGGTGCCCTGCGGTTTTGGCGATAGCAATATGCCGGTCGGCTTGCAGATCATCGGCAACTATTTCGATGAAGGCCGCATGCTCGCTGCCGCGCATCAGTATCAACAAGTCACCGATTGGCATAAACAAAGGCCGGAGGCGTTCCTGTGAGCGTGATCCGCCAAGGTTGGGAAGTTGTGATCGGGCTGGAAACGCATACGCAGCTTTCCACCGCGTCGAAGATTTTTTCCGGTTCACCCACGCAATACGGTGCACCCCCCAACACGCAGGCGAATGCCGTCGATCTGGCGCTGCCGGGCACATTACCGGTGTTGAATAAACACGCAGTGGAATGCGCTATCAAATTTGGCCTGGCGGTGAATGGAAAAATTGCCCCGCGTTCCGTGTTCGCGCGAAAAAATTATTTCTATCCCGATTTGCCCAAGGGGTATCAGATCAGCCAGTACGAGTTGCCGGTGGTGGTTGGCGGTGAGGTCAAAATCGTTGTCAATGGTGAACCAAAGACCGTTCAATTGACGCGTGCGCACCTCGAAGAAGATGCGGGAAAATCGCTGCATGAAGGACTGGAAACCGGCGGCGTGTCAGGCATCGATTTAAACCGTGCGGGCACGCCGCTTCTGGAAATTGTCACTGAGCCGTGCATGACTTCGCCTCAAGAGGCAGTTGCGTACGCAAGGGAGCTGCACGGTATCGTTGTTTGCATCGGTATCTGTGATGGAAATATGCAAGAAGGTTCGTTCCGCTGCGACGCGAACGTTTCGGTTAGGCGCGCTGGTGATCCCAAACTTGGAACACGCGCAGAAATCAAGAACGTAAACTCGTTTCGATTTTTAGAAAAAGCAATCCAATTTGAAATCCACCGCCAAGTCGAGTTGATTGAGGATGGAGGAAAAGTCGTGCAGGAAACACGCCTTTACGATGCTGACCAAGACGAGACCCGCTCGATGCGCAGCAAGGAAGACGCGATGGACTACCGCTATTTTCCCGATCCTGATCTGCTGCCGCTCGAGATTCATCAGGACCAGATAGACGCCATCAAAAATGATATGCCGATGTTGCCTCGGGACCGAAAATATCGATACATGGCAACCTCGCTCGCGCAGTTTCAGCGAGTGTTGATGCAGCAATATGACATTGATGACGAGGCTGACTTGGACGTTCGGCTTACGCGCAGTCTGCGGGCGACGTTACAAGACATGAAGGAGAGAGGGAAATTCTTCTCTTTGAAAGAACAAGAAGCACAAACGCTTGCCTCCTCTCCGCAACTCGCAGATTATCTTGATCGAACAATCGCCGCGCTAGGAGACCACGATGGACTAGCCGCAAACTGGGTCATCGGGGAGCTTTCCGGTAAGCTCAATGAGACCGGCGTTCAGGCAATCGATGCACCGGTCAAACCAGAAGCTCTCGCCGGCCTCATTGAGCGAATAGCCGACGGCACAGTTTCCGCAACAACCGCAAAAAAAGTGTTTTCGCACATGTGGGATGGCGAAGGCGATGCTGACGCAATCATTGCCCGCAGGGAGTTGAAGCAAGTTACCGACTCCACCGTCATCGAAAAAATGGTCGACGACGTAATCAACACCAATCCGAAATCCGTCGAAGAATATAAAGCCGGCAAGGAAAAAGCACTCAATGCGTTGTTCGGTCAGGTGATGAAGGCGAGCAATAAAACCGCCAACCCGGCGCAGGTGACCGAGATTCTCAAACGAAGACTTTCGTCCTAGCGTTTTACTTTCGCGCCAGATTCTTTTGCATCATCATGCCCGTTGCGCGCACCTCGGACGACGCGCTTGCCGCCAGCTGGGCGATCACGTTTTCCTGATCTGGCAGCGAACGATTCTGTGACAGCTTGAATTTCGCTTCGATTTTCTCAATCGCAATTTTAAAGCCGACAATTGCATTGAGTTTTCCCGCGTGAGCCTCCAGGCCGCGCGCGTCCCAAGGCTGGGTCGAACCTGCCTCATACTGCGCTGCGAGATCGCGGACGATTTCCCATTTGGCGGCATCGTCGTCGATGCGGCTCACGGTGCCAGTGACGTGTACTGCCGCGTAATTCCACGTCGGCACATTCGGTACATGCGGGTTTTCATCGAGGTACCAGGTCGGTGAAATATAGCTGTGTGGCCCATGGAAAATCGTCAGCATCGATGCGCCGTTTTTTAATGCTTGCGAATGCGGATTAGCGCGTGCGATATGACCAACCAATTCGCCTCGCGCCGCGTCGAACTGCACCGGTGCGTGCGTCACCTGGGGACCTTCAACTGTTGTGGAGATTAACGTAGCAAAGCCAAAATCACGGATCAGTGCAGTAATGCGTTCCTGATCGGCTTCACTGAAGTGGTTAGGTACGTACATAGCTCTCCTGAAATAAAAAACGCGCCATCCAGGCGCGCTTGGGTCTCGCGCGAGGGTTGGTTCT
>JAYTBF010000011.1:0-2437 GCA_043737175.1 Burkholderiales bacterium | reverse complement strand
TCCACGTTAAATCCGAGATCGTACCGCTGGGTATTGCGGGTGTGGATGGCCGACTCACCGGCACCAACGTGTCGCCGGCAGAATGGCGAAAACTGATTACCGAAGACGACGTGGTGTTGCTCGATAACCGCAACAGCTTTGAGTTCCGTCTTGGCCGGTTCAAGAATGCGATTGATCCGGGCGTGGTGAACTTCCGTGATTTCCCAAATCACGTCAAAGAGCACATCGACGGGTGGAAGCGCGACGGCAAACGTGTGGCGATGTATTGCACCGGCGGCATTCGCTGCGAAAAAACCAGCGCATGGATGCGCGACATGGAAGTGCCGGTATATCAGTTGGAAGGCGGCATCCTCAATTACTTTAAAGAAATGCCCGACGCGGAAGGCGACTGGGAAGGTGAGTGTTTTGTGTTTGATAACCGCATCGCGCTCGACACCAAACTCGCCGAGACCGACACCACGCTAGAAGATGTTTACGATGGCGAGCCCGACGGTGAATGGCGCTTGGCACGCGCCAAACGCCTTGATGCTGCGTCGTAGCGGCGAATGAAAATGAATCGGCCGAAATGGAGCGGTCACAATGAATCGGCCACAATGAATTGGCCACTGTGAATCGGCCACTGCCGGTACGCGACGGCGTCGGACCGAGTGTGATCGTGCTGCCGGATAGTGACGGCCGCTGGGTGACAATGCTTGATTTTCTTGACGAGAAGTTTCCCGGCGTTGAACGCGCGGAGATTGCCGACCGAATGCAGCGTGGCGATGTGTGTGACGCCGATGGTGAACCGGTGCTGCCAAACGCGCCTTATCAGCCCCACCAAAAGCTCTACTACTACCGCGAGATTGTCGACGAGCCGCGGCTGCCGTTTGAGGAACAAGTGGTTTTTGAAGACGAGCTATTGGTGATCGCGGACAAGCCACATTTTTTGCCGGTGACTCCCGGCGGGCGGTTCTTGCAACAAACCTTGCTGGTGCGTTTGAAGCGGCGTCTTGGGATTGAAACCCTGGCACCGATGCACCGTATTGATCGTGAGACGGCGGGGTTGGTGTTGTTCACCAAACAGCCTGCAACGCGTGGCGCCTACCAGTCATTGTTTGAGAAACGTGTGGTTGAAAAATCCTACGAAGCGTGGGCCGCGTGGAAGGAACAACTCGTGATGCCATTGGTCTATCGCAGTTACCTAGAAGAGAGTGATCACTTTATGCGGATGCGCGAAGTGTCCGGCCGCGAGCCGAATAGCGAAACGGCGATTGCGCTCATCGAACAACAGGGAAGCCACGCCCGCTATCAACTTTCACCTGTGACTGGCAAAAAGCATCAGTTGCGGTTACATATGGCCGCCCTTGGTATGCCGATTTTGAACGACCAAATTTATCCGGTGCATTTCACTGCCGCGGAGGCTGACCATACCAAGCCATTGCAACTGCTGGCCAAATCGATTGCGTTTGCCGATCCCATCACCGGCCAAACACGGTGTTTCACAAGTGCTCTTAAGCTTGCAGGCCCACCACTCGCCGGACCATCGCTAGGCTGAATTCTGCACGCGGTGCAGCGGCAGGTTGAATCCTGCTAACCTTTACGGCTATGTCTTCTATGCCACCACAAGCTGTCGTTAAGCAATCGTCGATCCAGGCAATCGTCTGGGCGCCACCCACCGCTGCCGCCAAGCCGCGCGGACTGTGTACCGATTGTGGAATATCGCGCACCGTCGATGACAAGCGTTGCGGTCAGGCCTGCCAATTTATCGCGCCAGACTATCCGAATCGGGAAGCCAACGTGCACGGGCGTTCCCGTGACGAGACCAAGCCGGACGAGCTTTTTTTTGGGCCATTCCGGCGGATGGTCCGTGCCGCACTTGCGAGCCCTAACCCCGGCGCGCAGTGGACGGGCATCACTATACGTATCGCAGAACGATTGCTCGAAACAGGCGCGGTTGAAGCGGTACTCACGATGGCACCGGACCCCGATGATGCATGGCGGCCAGTGCCGGTGATTGTCACCAAGGCGGAAGGGATGCAGCAGTGCCGCGGTATGCGGATGGATTACGCGCCATTATTGGCGTTGCTCAAACCTGTCTCGGCACGCGGTTATAAACGTATTGCCGTGATCGGCATTCCCTGCCAAGTCTATGCGTTGCGGTCCATCGAAGCCGAGCTGGGGTTGGCGCAGCTTCATGTAATCGGCACACCATGTTCGGGACAACACCACCACCGAACGTTTTCATCAGTTCTTGGAACTAATTTCCGAGGAACCACAAAACATCAACTATCTCAAATTCCGCGCCGATTACCACGTCGAAATTCGTTATACCGATGGTCGCGTCAAAGCGATTCCGTTCCTGATGCTGCCGTTATCCAAACTGCCCAACGATTTTTTTCCGATTGTCTGCCGCACTGGTGTGGATTACACCAACGTGTTGGCCGATATCACCGTGGGT
>JAYTBF010000010.1:0-13874 GCA_043737175.1 Burkholderiales bacterium | reverse complement strand
CCCCCTTTGAAAAAGGGGGATTGAGGGGGATTTAAGCGGTTACCTTGGCGTTAAACACCGAAAATCCCCTCTAACTCCCCTTTTTCAAAGGGGAGGACTGTTCGAGACAACAATTAATTTGCAGAATGCATTGGCTCACATCGATTTTCAACAAACTGTTAGTGGTTGATCCGGCCATTTTCAAACCGTCACACTGCGCGTCAAGTTTGAGGTCGAAAGCCGGCGAAGTTATAATGGGCGACTTTTAATGAATTTCCGCTGAGGCATGAGATGGACAATAAACACAACGATTCAACAGAAGCCGGTTCCGCAGCCAACGCAGTGAAAATCGCTGTGATTGTTTTTATCGGCTCCATTTTAATGGTGGTCAGTATTGTCCTGCTGGCCAAATTTGCCGTGAGCTCGCGGCCACTCGGCGCGAGTAATGAGGTGGCGAATTCAGTCGAGGGCATCACCAAACGCATTGCCCATCCGGTTTCGCTGGCGGTTGACCCGACCAAAGGTCCGGTGCCTGGTGTGGTGGATGCGCCGGTTGCCAGTGCTGCCGCCTCGGTTGCCGCTGTGCCTGTTGTTGCTGCCGCCATACCGGTCGCGGCGGTCAGCACCAATGCCAAGGCAAGTGGTGAAAATATTTATAAGGCGTCTTGTTCTGCATGCCACTCGGCAGGCATTGCCGGTGCGCCCAAGAGTGGTGACAAAGCCGCTTGGGCACCACGTATCGCCCAAGGGAAAGAAACCCTTTACAAACACGCCGTGGTTGGATTTCAAGGCAAGGGTGGTGTGATGCCCGCCAAGGGTGGCTTCGCCAATTTATCCGATGCCGAGGTAAAAGCAGCGGTTGACCATATGATTGCCGTCAACAAATAACGAACGATAAAGATGTTCGTGAACCTTGCATGCGGTTGCAGTCAGATCATGTGCGAAGTGCAAACCAAAAGGGCGGATCTCCGCCCTTTTTTGTTTTTTGCGATGACGTTTCGACCGGTGTTCATTTAGACCATGGCGACTTATGCGATTGGAGATGTGCAGGGGTGTTGGCTGACGCTGGCGGCGCTCCTAAGCAAACTTCGATTTCGGCGCGGGCACGACAAACTTTGGTTTGTCGGCGACCTGGTCAATCGCGGCAGTGATTCATTGTCCTGCCTGCGTTTTGTCAAGTCGCTCGGCCGCGATGCAGTCGTGGTATTGGGCAATCATGATTTGCATTTGCTCGCGGTCGCAGAGGGTATCGCCACGCCACATCGGCTGGATACCTTGCAGGACGTTTTAAATGCGCCTGACCGCGCCGATTTGTTATCGTGGCTTCGCCATCAAAAATTGTTGCATGTGGATCAAAACTACGCAATGGTGCACGCGGGCTTGATGCCGCAATGGTCGTGGCAACAAGCACAAGCGTTGGCCCGCGATATCGAGCAGTCGTTACGCGGCCCGCGTTATCGTGACCTGCTGAAGAATATGTACGGCAATGATCCTGCTACGTGGCGGGATACACTGCGTGGACCAAACAGAAAAAGATTGGTGCTGAATGTATTTACGCGTATGCGCGTCTTGACCGATGAGGGCGCGCTTGATTTGCAATTCAAGGGCGAACCTCAATCCACCCCTGTCGGGCGCACGCCATGGTTTGAAATGCCCAGCGTGCGTCGCGCCAAACGCACCGTGATTGCCGGGCATTGGTCGGCATTGGGCTTGGTACAAACAAACGGATTTATCGGCCTTGATACCGGCTGCGTTTGGGGCAGGCAGTTGACTGCGTTCAGGCTCGACGATCGTAAAATTTTTCAGGTGCGGTCGCAGGAAAAATCAAGCAACAACGATCCAGATTAAACACGGGTTGTGCGGTTTGAGCGAGCAATCAGACCAGCGGTGAATGTTTGTATTAGTCGCCCGTTTGTAACGCCAATGGCGTTGTGCCTTCACCAAATCGTTGGTGCGACTGTGATCTAGGCACATTCAGCAAGTCGGCTATGGCATTTTCAGCGGCTTCAGCAGCCTCACGGCGACTTTTTAAATCAGTCGGAATGCCGGGCGCAAATATAATGGACGCCTGCAAATTGTGTTCGGCAATGATCGCGGAAATCGATTGTGAAAAAGTAATATTGCCAACAAAAACAGTGGCCGCGGATGGCGCGCCATTGATATTGCGGTAACAAATGGCCGCCGGTGTGACAATGGCCTGGTTAACCACCGCGGGTTCAAACAGTGACGTGTGGAACTTGAGAAGGCGGTCGCCCAGCGTGGTCGTGCCCTCGGGAAAAATCGCCACTGTGTCACCGGAGTCAAGCACATCATGAATGATGGCGTTGATACGCGTGGTGTCGCTGCGTTTGGTTCGACGCACAAAAATGGTCCCGGCTGCTTCACATAACCAACCGGCAATCGGCCAGTCGCGAATTTCTGATTTGGCAACAAAACGTGAAGGCTGGGTGGCGTTGATCACAAAAATATCCAGCCACGAAACATGATTGGCGACCAGGAATAATTTTTTGCTGCCCACTTCCGGTCTGGCACCACTCGCGACCAAAGTGATATTTAAAATCCGCAGCATTTTTATCGACCACAACTGCGTGATGCGCGCGCGCGTGGCGGGTGCGATGCGTGGGTAAACCAAGCCGGTCACCAGCAGGCCTTGCAGCAGATGAAGAATCATGCGGGTCCAGCGGAAAAAGCGAATAAGACGATGGGCTGGTGGTGGCGTCATGTGTGCATCACTACTTTGTTGCATGAAAAGAACCTAAGGTAATTTGCCGGCCTGGACCATCCGGGCGAACAGCGTGTTTAGCGAACCCCAAGTGACGAGGTCGTCGAATTCGCCGCCAGGTGCCCCGGTAGGGCTTGGAGTGTGCGAGACGAACACGGCCTTTTGGCCGCTGGAAACTGCATTGAATTCCTCGTCACTGCCGGCCACGGCGCTGGTGGATGAGGCGGCATTCTTTCCCTGTGAAATCAATACAAAAGGAGCCGTAATCGTTAACTTGGACGCGGTGCAATAGGCTTGCGGCCAAGCAGCAGTTGTCGTTGGCGAGGCACCACAAACAGTAATGAGCGGTAGAGGAGTCGTATCATTGTTGTAGCCCGCAAGACAAGCCATTGTTGCTGCACTAATGCCGCCAGTCTTTGTTAGTGGGTTGGTTACGGCGGTTGATGGACAACTTGCGCCTGACGTTGCTGGAATGGGCATGACGGCGTATCTGATTCTGTTTTGTTGCAGCCCCCATGCGTCAACTGCGAAACCCGCGCTATCAATTGGTGCTATACCCAAGGTTACCGCTGGTAGAAAACCGCTGTAGGCATTGCACACACCGGTTGCTGGGTCGACGATGGATTCGACGCCGTTATCTGCTGGACGAGACGCGCACGGCAATCTGCCATTGGCCATCGCAAAGCCGTAAATCGCCTCCTTAATTTGCTCCAACTGTCTGTTGGTATCGACAGTTTTCTGCATGTCCAATTGTGTTGAGAGCGGCACGGCAACCATGGTGATCAGAATGGAAATGATGAGCAGTACCACTGCAATTTCAATGAGTGTGAATCCTCGTTTCTTTTTCTGTGCCTCAATCATGGCGCAACAATCAATACTTGGTCATTGTAGGCTGGGGAGACCGGCTTGGTGATCGCCTCAAAGACGCAGTTCGCCGCCGCTGTGCTGTTGTTCAACTCAAGATAATCCGCCACCGGCATGGAGGGGCGCGCGGCATTGCCCAAGCTTTTCCCGGAGAGTGATACAAGTGCCTCAACGTCTGCTTTTGCGCCAACCGTCAATTTTCCGGCTGACGTGCAATTTGTTGTTGACGCGGGCGCGCTGGTATTGCTGACGGCATAAAAAGCCTGCTTGTACCAATCGTTGTCAAAGTACCAGCCCGCCATTAAAGGTTGGTAGCGTAATTTACTGAAGGCTACAGAAGCATTGTTGGCTGGAAAGACATTGTACGACGCACTCGCGGGAACCGGCGAGTTCAACGCGTCGGTTATGGTTATCGGAAATTCCACCACGGGTGCTGTCAATTTTGGACAAGTCCAGTTAATCCTGTGGGTCGAGGTTAAATTGCCGGCCGTATACGTCGCGCTCGGAGTGCCACAGCCAGGGCTGGATAATGCAAATCCAACAGTCCGCGTGACTGTGTATGTAGGAGGGGAACCAGAAGGATTGTTGTCGTTATTGCACCTGTTTAGCGAACTGTACCAGGTGAAAGTTTTAGTAATGCTGCTCGTGGCGCTTGTACCGGTTAAGTCCACTTTTAAAGCCCCCCGCCATTTTGCCGTGGCGGTTGTGACTGATCCCGCGAGCGCAGACGAGTCGCTGATTGAATTTTCCGCAATGTTCACCCATCGGTCTGGGGAGGTTCTTACCAGAACGCAAACTCTTGAAGAATTTTGCAATGCCGCAATTGACCAATCAAACGAAGTTGGATACCCCGCCGGTGCAACGGCGGGTGCCAGCGGATTAAGTGGCACCACGGGGAAAAATGGAAACATGCCAACAGTTGTGCCGGGGTTGGAATTAAAGGCGGAATCATTGATGGCTGTTGCATATGGCGCGGCCCAGGGATATTTGGTGCTGCCGGTTATGGTTTTGAAAGCTGCCAGGGAAACTTTCATTTCAGCCAATACACGCTTTTCAATGTATGGCATGAGTTCGTCGATGGTAATAAACACGACCGTGTCATTGAACGGCACAATGCCCGATTTAGACGCATCCGCCGCATTCGCCGGATAACGCACACTAGGGGACATTTGGATAAATCGATTGTCCAGACCGGCGTTATCGTACAAGGTGCATGAGGAAGAGCAGCCGAGTGGCAATGAGACGCGGTCGAGATAGTCCTTGGGATGGCCTGGGGCGCTTGCTGATGCCCGTGATTGTGCGTACCCGCCTTCTTGCTGCAAAGGGGTGCCTGGCAGTATCAACACCACGGCGGCACGATTCGTCAACAGTTCGCCATTTGCGCCGAAAACACTCAGCCAGGGGTGCGGCAGGTTGGTGGTGTTGGGGCAAGCGAATGTGCTGCTGTAGGGCATATTCAAAATATCAGAATTCAACTTGACAAGGCAACCATCCAGCAGCGCGAGATTGGCCGAAACAGCCATCCAAGGAATGGCACCATTGGGGTCATTTACCAGCAGGTTCCCGCTTGCATCGCGCGCCGCCTCACTCAGGTCAATTGGAATCACTTGCCAGGGCCAGCGCCCCAAACAACGCTGTGTGGCGGTGTCGTTAAGTGCGGCAGGCAGGCCATTTGTTGCACTTGCGCTGGACAAGCATTTCAGATCCGAGTGTCCGTCGTAGCTGCCACCTGCGAGCGAGTCGGGGGCAGGCAAATTTCCCGGGCGAAGATACGTGCCCCCAATTGGAGTCGCAAGCACAAAACCAAATATAGCTTGTTTCAAGTCGGTTAGAGATGCAAATTTGGCTGCCTCCTTGCTGCTCTGCGATGACTGCGTTGCGCTTCCCAACCCAAACAGAAAGGCGACGCCGCCAATGGCAAGCATGATCAAAATGACCAGTAACAGCACAATGCCGCTTTGCCTTGTAGCGGTCTTCATGGTCTTTTCCTTTCCCCAGATTCTTGAACAGGGAGATCATTTTTGGTGGGTTTCGTTTTTATCGACTTGGGTTTTTCTCTCAATTGTGAATTGCCCTTTGCATCAACCGCGCGAGCAGCACCTTCATTTGCACCACGAAACTTAACGTTTGACGCCGGCCCGATCATGGTTGAGCTGGTGGTTGCGCTGCCATCCTGTACATCCACATAACGGGTGTCGCCTGGTCGACCACTATTGAGCCAATAGGTGGCGGTGCCGTCGCTGCTCCTGACAAAACCATTCAACACAGTTGAACGATGAACGACTTCCTCCTCAAAAATCTGCACGCCATCCTTGCGCGCTTTGTCGAGTAGTTTGCGTTTGGCATCGGTGAAAAATAATTTACCGCTCAATGCCTGCGAGGTGGTGGTAACAGGATCGGGGACATAGGCTGCCGGTGCATTGGCGGTCCCTTGCGCAAAGGTGGTGGGCGCGACCAATGCCGCCGCCATCAGCAATGCCAACAGGGCTGTACGACCCGCGCGATGATGAGGTTGAATTCTCATTTTGACGCCGCCGATGGCGTTGCAGCGGTTTTCGTCAGCGCTGCCGGCGCTTGTTTGTCGAGCAACGTAATCCATTCCAACGAACATTCCGCTTCAACGCCAGGAGCAATAGTGGAGACACCAATCTCACGCTCCGTTTCGCCTTCAGTAATAACGGTTCGTCGATTTGTTGTCTGCTGTTGCAGCAAAAGTTGTCTGGCCTGTTTGGCTTCGATTTCTGCTGAACTCAGACTGCGTTTCAAAATACATCGATCAACCGGAAACAGGCCGCGTTGCAGGCGCGGAAATTCATCCAAAAACGCGACCATATCGCCGTCGTGAAGTGCGCTGGCCTTAAATTGAATGCGGCTGCCCAGTGCATCAACGGCTGTGATGGCGGTACCACTCGCCAGCACGAGTGGACGTTGCGCGCCGATTCTATATTCGAGGGAAACAATATTGTGGCGGGTTTTCAATGCGTCCATTGCGTCCAGCAAATCCAGTCTATTTTCGGTGACAAATACGCCGCGACCGGCGAGTGCTTTATAGGTGTCTTCCGAGTCCCGCAAGTCAGCCCGCTCGCGTTTTGCATTGGCGAGCCGCGATTGCATATCGCTAAGCGCACGTTTGGAGGTCACGTTGTTGGCTTTTTCGGATTGCCAATATAAATAGCTGCCACCGGTCAAAAATAACGCAACACCAATCCCGCCGACGACAACGACATAGGCAAAACGAAGTGCGGCAAATCCTTCTTTTGTTATTACGCTCATGTGCCGGGAACCTGTTTGACCAGTCGGATGGAAAACGGCGCGGCCGTTGCAAATGAATTTTTTTGATCAATGACCTTGAGACTTGCCTGTGGTCCCAAATCAAAAGGGAAAGACGTTACGGTCGCTTGGTAGCCTGGCATTTTCCCAAGCCCGGCCACCAGTCGATCAATTTCGACCAGCGCATTACGAATATTGCCATCATAGGGCTGGATAGCCAGATCCATATGCACTATTTGATATTTGTTGCCTGCGAGTGGTGGGTTGGCCTCCGCCCCGGCAATGACTGATGCGACATTTGTACCGGTTGAGGCTTGCTTGGATTCTGATGTGACTTGCAGCGCCGCACCAGGCGTCCCGCTTCTGGGAGGCGAGGGTAATGCAAAGCTATTGTCATTACTTGCTCCCCAAGTGATTTGATTGAGGGTCACCAAGGGAAATTCATTCAGGACGGGGGCAATCTCTTTGAGCATCACGCCAGGCGTCGCCGGCAATGGTCGTACCTGGGAGTTAAAAAACGTACTGGTGTCCCTGACCGTGTCCGTGGCCATTGTTTGCGCGCGCATTGACGTTAATACACTTTGGAACTCCGACTGAAAGCTACGTACCTGATTAAAACGCGCATCCATTTCCTTGCCGATTCGTGTGGCTTGATACAGATTAAATGCCCCACCGACGGCGCCGGCGGCAAGGACAATAGCCGTGACGCCGAAAAGAGCAATACGTGCCCGCCGAAAAGTACCATACCGCGTGTCTTCCCCGGAGGCAAAATGATTTTCAATTCTGCCGCGTGAAAATAAGTGGCAGAGAATTTCTTCAGCGTGCGATGACGTGGGCGCCGGTGAAATTTTTAGTTTTTCCGCGGCGTCGTTGATGTCAATAAAGCGAAAACGCAACATCGGAAAGGACCGAATGGCATCTTCCATCATTGCCCGATCGCGGTCGTGTCCAAGCATACACACTTCCAGCGCGTCGTCGGCACTAAAAAAATGCATGCTGTCGAGATATTGCCAGGTGCGGCTGGTCTCGGCGGCGATCAGTTGCCCAACCGAACGCGACTCATCGTAAATGATCGGCGTGATCCGGCTGAACTTGATTTGTTTGTCCTTGAAGTAGGTTTGCCGAAGACCAAAATCCGGAACAATGGTGACCAGCATAGTGTGCGAATAACCAATGCCAAGTTCTTTTAACAATCGACCGGACAACACCGCGGAGGAGTAGATGCCTTCGAGTGGAACCGCGTGTTTTCCCAAAACATTTAGAACGGGCTTAATCACATCCGCATTGGTGACCGCATGAAAAAAAACGCGATCGTCACGACGGCCGTCTTCTTCGCGCCCTTGCACAATCGCGTGCCGAAATGGGGAAGCGCGATATAGCTGGCCGAGTTTGCGTTCGATGATTGCTGCCTGGTCACTTCCGCTCAAATGCGGAATCGTATCCAGGCGAAAGTCTTCCTCAATCAGGTCGGTAACAAGATAGGCGGGTGTTTGTTTGTGAGACTCAAGGTAGTTGTCAAATTCCGGTGTGCTGAGTTCCGTCAGCGCAAAATTTTCGCGACCGACCAGAGTCGATCCGTCGATCATCAGGCAGACTAACTTGTCGTTGGTGAGGTAGAGAAAATGTTTAGCCACTGGTTGGTTCTTTATGCGGGATCAAATTTTATTAACGGATTGCTGTTTTGGAGATCACATCGTACATTGGCAGGAAGATCGTCACCAAAATTCCGATCAGAATGCCGCCCAGCACCACGGTCAGCAACGGCTGGATCAGCTCCTGCAGTTTGGCCATGGTTTCCTTGACTTCGCGATTATAAAAATAGCTGACATTGAGCAAGGCGGTATCAAGCCCACCGGTCGATTCGCCCACCTTCAACATGCGTAAAACCAATGGCGGAAACATGCGCGCGTTTTGAAACGCCTGCGTGATGGCCGTGCCATCATTGATATCCATACCGACACGCTGCAGACCCTGTTCTAGTACCCGATTACCGACAATTTTTTCGGCGATATGAATACAATCCAAAACGCCGAGGCCAGATTTGTACATGAGGGCAAAGTAGGTGGAAAATCGCGCAAGGATGATTTTTTCAGTGAGTGGCCCCATGATGGGCAACTTCAGGCTGAGCGCATCAATTTTGTAACGAAAATCCTCATTGGTTTTTGCAAGTACAAATAATACAACTGCGCTGAGTGCCGGCACGCCAAGACATAGGTACCAAAACTTTTTCATAAAAGCGGAAATTGCAATAAGCGCCAGTGTTGCTTGCGGCGGATTTGGCGTGAGTGCCTTCATGGTGATGGCCAATTGCGGCACCAGAAAAATCATCAGGGCAAACACCACACCAATAATTACCGTACCGGCAAAAATTGGGTACATCATGGCTTTTTTCACTTGTGATGCCAGCTCGTCCTGCCACTTGAGGTTTTCGGTCAGTTGGGTCAATACCTCCGGCAATTGCCCGGTTCGCTCCCCCGTTCTAATCAATGCAATAAATACCGTATCAAACGCATGCGGGTGGTTATTCATCGCTTGTGATAAGGTCTGGCCACCCTCGATGTCCTCTAACAGACTGGCGACCACCTGTCGAAACGCCGGGTTTTCAACGGTGTCCCGCAGATCGGTCAGTGACTCAATGATGGGCACACCGGCGCGCAACAATTGGTCCATATGAAAACAAAATGTGATGAGTTCCTTGCGGGAAATTCGCCGCGCGCTGGAAAAGGCTGATTTTTGAATGGATTCAAATCGGATCAAATCCATGCCCATGCGTCTTAGGCGCACTTCCAGATCGATATTGTTCGCGGCATCAATTTTGCCGGTATGAATTTCGCCTTCCGGATCAATCGCTCGATAACTGTATGAGGCCATTGGGAGTGACTATGTCCTTTTACTACTCAATGCGATCGGTGAGGTCAACGATGCGCGAGATTTCATCAATGTCGGTGTCGCCAGCCAATACCCGCGCGACGGCATCTTCGGCCAGCGAACGAAAGCCGCGCCGACGCGCTGCTTCCTTGATCTCGCGACCGGTTGCACGGCGCGCAATCAGCTCGTCAATATCCGTGTCCATCTTGAACAATTCCATAATCGCCAGGCGGCCTTTGTAGCCGGTGTTGTCGCACACATCACAACCCGCGTGCCGGAAAATTTCGCCCTGCCATTCGCCGTCCACACCCAGTACCCGGCGTGTGCCGTCGTCATCCGGGGTATAACCAACCTTGCAGTGATTACAAAGCCGTCTTACCAGCCGTTGCGCAACAATGCCGATAATATTGCCGGACATGATGTCGGGCAAAACGCCGAGGTCTTGCAGGCGCGGAATCGCACCAATGGCGGAATTGGTATGGAGTGTTGAATAAACCTGGTGACCGGTCATCGCAGCGCGAAACGCCATTTCGGCGGTATCTTGATCGCGGATCTCGCCGACCAGAATGACGTCCGGATCCTGACGCATCATCGAGCGAATGCCGCTGGCAAAATCCAGCTTGGCCACTTCATTTACTGAAGTCTGCCGGATCATGGCCATCGGGTATTCAACCGGATCTTCGAGGGTCATGATGTTGACGGCTTCGGTATTCACGTGATTCAAGATTGAATATAACGTGGTGGTTTTTCCGGAGCCGGTCGGCCCCGTGACCAGAATGATGCCTTCCGGTCGTGCCATCATCAGGCGCAACATTTTTAATTCGTTTTCCTGGAGGTTTAAATCCTCCAGCGGCACGATGCCTTTTTGTCTGTCCAGAATACGCAGCACCAGATTTTCACCATGGGTGGTCGGTTGTGCCGACACACGAAAGTCAACTTGTCGTCCAGACAAAGATAGTGAAATACGACCATCCTGAGGCGCCCTTGTTTCGGCAATGTTCATTCCCGAAATAATTTTCAGGCGTACCACCATGGCACCCCAGTAATTCTTGTGGAGCGAGCGGATTTGCCGCAGCACGCCGTCGATACGGTAGCGAATTCGTAAAAAACCTTGTTCAGGTTCAAAGTGAATGTCCGACGCATTGCGTTTAACCGCATCCGCCAATAACGCGTCGACCAATCGAACCACCGGCTGACTGTATTCATCAAAGTCAGTCGCCATACTCTGGTAATCAATTTCGCCGGTCTCGATTTCGTTGAGGATGCCGTCAATTGACAATTCGAAACCGTAGTGCTGCTCGATGGCAATGGCGATATCTGATTCGCGTGCCAGCACCTGCTCAATACGAATGTCGTCGCGAATGAGCATGCGAATTTGATCCAGCGCGACGACGTTGGTCGGGTCGGCGACCGCAAGCAACAATTTTTTGGAATTTTTGTCGTAATCAACCGGCAGTACCTGAAAGCGTTTTGCCATGTCCTTGGGCACCATCGCCAAGGCGGTGTGATCAATCACGGTATTGGAAAGGTCAACCGCCACCTGCCCGAGGCTCTCCGACAGCGTGTCACGAATGGTTGCTTCGGTGACAAAACCGAGCGTGACCAGCGTTTTACCAAGCGGGCTTTTTGATTTGCGTTGTTCGGTGAGCGCAATATTCAGCTGATCCTGCGAAATCACGCCGCGTGCGAGCAGAGTTTGCCCGAGTGGCAGTTGTGATTGTGGTGACGACATTTGACTCATTAATAAAAGTCCGGCTGAAAGGAAATGGTGATTGCGTGACCCATTTTACAATGTCGTCTTTGCGAAACAAAAAAGTGTCGTCGTAAGAGTAGATGTTGAAATAATGGATCGGCACGACAATCGAGGGCGGCGGTTTTCATGGTGCCGAATTCGTTCCGGCCAACAATTGGATGCGCCGTTCCACCACCTGACGATCAAACTGCGTCTGCCCTTTAGTTGCAAGCGCGCGTCGATAAAACTCTTGCGCCATTTTGGATTGACCTAAATGGTCGAGACTGACCGCCAGGTTATAGGCATAGTCTGGATTTTTCGGGGCCAATCGTAACGCCTCAAAAAACGACGGCTGCGCTTCGTTCCAGCGGCGTTGAGCGGCAAACATATTGCCCAGCGCAAAATGGCTCGCTGCAACGTTTGGATCCATCGAGATAAGGCGTTTGATTTCGCCCTCGAGATCGACGGATTCCGGAAGATTTTTACTATCGCTCGCAATCATCAGCAAAGCGGTCGCAGCCGTGACGTTGCGTGGATCAATTTCCAGCACGCGCAGATAGGAGCGTTCAGCCATGGCCAATTCCCCCGTTCGTGCCGCGGCAGTTGCAATTCCAAGATGGGCGTCAATATTGGTGGGATTGGCCAAAATCGCTTCGGCGTAATGGCGCTTGGCCTGAGCATACTCACCGCTGCTGAGTGCTGCATAACCTGCGGACAACGCCGGATTAAGTGCGCGTGTTTGGGCGGAATTGGACGGCCGCAAATTGACGGTGGTCCCGCTCAAGTCTTGTGGCGGCGGCAGTGATTCAATTTTTTTTGCCAGCGATTCACGTGGTGTTAACGGCACCAGCGAAATGTTTGCCGTTACGGATGCATGCGGTACTGCTTGCGGCAACGCTGATGCCGGCGGGGGCAACAGCGGCGGCAATGGGGGTGGCAAGTCGGCTTGATTGGTTTGCGCCAAGTCAGGTGACGAGTCCGGGCCAGTGGACGGAGGCACATTTTGTGCGGTCTGGACGATGGTTGCAGCGTTAGGAGTGGGTGAACCCTGCGCCAATTTTGCCTGGTTTCTCGCGCCTGACTTATTGTTGATGCCACTCACTTCATTCCACACATACCAGCCAAGGGAGCTGATCGCCACAATTGTGACCGCAATAACGGGCGCCATCCATTTGGGTCGGGGGTCGGAGCGCCCTGCCGTTTTGACCGCGAATACGTTTTTTACCGCATCGCGGTTGGTGTTTTGAGTCGCCAGACCCGCTCGAGCCGAAACGTTTTCAGAGCCGTCTTGTAAAGCCGATGTCCCGCCGCTACCAAGTGCGGTCGTCGTTTGAGTCTGGCTGGTGACGGCGCTGTGCGCAGCCCTAAACGCCGCAGTTGCAGACGACCTTGAAGGCAGCTCGCTGACGCCACTTTTTTGGCTGGGCGACAACTCGGCCTGCAGTAGTTCGGTTAAAGCCAGTTCGTCGGCTTTTGGTCGAATGGAGGTCCCTGGCAGGCGCGTGGGCGTGCTCGATGGTGCGGCGTATTCCGGCGGGTGATTGGCTCGCAAGGCTGGCTTTGCCGACTCCGGCAGATCGAAGGCGCCATCATCGCTTGCTGGCCCGCTGGAAATTTGTTCCAGGGCCAAGACTGGAATATCTGGCGGCGTATCGTGCACAAAATGGCCAGCACCCCCTGGCGCGGCACGATCGCCGACACTAGTTACGCTGGTGTCGACGTTTGGTGATTCCGAGCTGCGCCCGGACGCGGCCGATTTTTCATCGGTTAATGGAGTGGGCGCGGTTTCATCTGCACTGCCAGTCGTGACTGGCCCGGATGCCGCCCCCGCCTTGGCGCGCTTGGCATCTTCCGCTCGTTTCAGCGCATCAAGGAGCAGACTCATCGTTATCTTTTATTGTTTCGGCTGCACCAGATCAGGTATCAGCTGGGTGGGCTTGGCGGATTTATCGGACTCTTTGAAAAAACGATTATCCGGCAGAAAGCGGCGGTATTCGCTCAGATCGGTTTCTACACTGGCGTCTTTGATGACAATCGGCCGAATAAAAACGACCAACTCTGATTTTTTGCTGATGTCATCTCGATAGCTAACGGCGTCACCAAAGATTGGGATGCGCGACAAAACGGGTAATCCATCACGTTTGGTCGTGATTCGATCCTGCATCAGGCCGCCCAGTACAGTGGTTTGACCCGACGGGACCCGCAGCACCGTCTCAAACTCGCTAGTTTGAATCTCCGGCACGAAGTTTGGAACGCCGGCGGACAAGGCTGGATTCGGATCACGTTTCTCCCCGACAATTCTCGTAATGCTGGGCCTGATGTTTAAAGTCACAATATCGTTTTCACCGATTTGTGGGGTGACGCTCATCACAAACCCCTCTGGAAGCACGTTTGGTTTTGCCGTAGTGGTGGCGGGGGCAAGCAGTACGCCGGTGGGGC
>JAYTBF010000009.1:0-13934 GCA_043737175.1 Burkholderiales bacterium | reverse complement strand
GACCTCGGGTGGTTCCACCGTGGGTGGTGCGGCCTGTCCGGATCAACGTTCACGTGCACTGAGCAATCCTAACTATGCCAACGTGATGCTCGCCACCGAATCCAAAAAAGGTGGTGGCAATCAGGCAACCGTGTCTCTGAGCCGTCCAATGGCGGGTGGTTTTGCCTGGTCATTGGCGTACACCTATACGGACGCAAAAGAAGTTAGCCCATTGACGTCGTCGGTCGCCGTATCCAACTTTAATTCACGTTCGATCTTTAACCCGAACGAAGAGGTGGAAGCGCGTTCGCCTTATGTCAATCGTGACCGGATCAACGCGTCAGCCACTTGGCAGCGTGCGTTATTTGGCAAATACAAAACCACGGTTGGTTTCTTTGCTGAAGGTCGTAAGGGCAAGCCATATAGCTGGACCTACATTAATGATTTGAACGGTGACGGCGTGACCGGTAATGATTTGATGTATATCCCGAAAGCACCAGGTTCAGGTGACGTTGTGTTCTTGGGCGACACCGCTACCAATCGCGCCAATGAAACTGCATTCTGGGCGATTGTGGACGCCAATAAGGGTCTGGATGCTCGTGGTGGTGTGGTAACCCGTAACAACAGCTTCTCACCGTGGACCAATAGCCTCGATATGCGGATGAGCCAGGAGTTGCCGGGTTTTGTGAAAGCGCATAAAGCAGTAATTACGCTTGACCTGTTTAACGTCGCCAATTTACTCAATAAAAAATGGGGTCGTATTGACGAGATCGCGTTCTCAGGCGGTGGCGGTACGGTTCGTGGCTTCGTAAACTACGCTGGTCTCGATTCGCAAGGTCGTTACATTTATAGCGTTTCGCAAGTTGCCCGTGATTTTGTCACCCGTCAGAACAGGGGTGAGTCGCAGTGGGCTGCACAGGTGACCGCCCGTTACGAGTTCTAAGCAACGCGTGTCCCGGCAAGGGGTATGTCCCATTGTTGACTCAGTACCAAAAACGGCCAGTGGCAACACTGGCCGTTTTTTTTGCCTGCAAAACAATCATGGCAGCGGTTCCGAGTTGATAACCCAGTGATGCGCGCGTTAGTAACGGCTTACCCACGTATAATTTGCGGCGTGAAACAGCTCGTCCTAGACCTCATTCCCACCCCTGCGCCCAGCTTCGACAATTTTGTTGTAGGGCAAAATGCTGAAGCGCGAAACGCGTTGCTTGGTACGGCTTGCCATTCGCCGCCGGCAAAGGTTATTTATCTCTGGGGTGTTTCGGGCTGTGGAAAATCCCATTGTTTGGCCGCCGTTGCCGCGCAATGTGGGCAACCATCGTCGAGTTTGGATATACAAGTTGGCGAATCAACGTTGGCAGCCACGGCGCAAGTGTTGGGTCCTGCTATCGTCCTGTATGACGATGTTGATAGACTGAATGATGATGCGCAGATCGCGCTTTTTAATGCCATCAACCTACGCGCCAACAAGGCGGGGAGCTGTGTTTTGGTGGCAGGCAAATCCGCTCCGCGCGATTTGCCGCTGCGGCCGGAATTAACCAGCCGGTTGGGTAGCGGTCTGGTTTTTCAATTGTATCCGCTGACGGATGCCGAAAAAGCGGTGGCGTTAAATATGCACGCAGCTGCACGTGGATTTGCGCTGCCGGACGACGTGATCAATTATTTGTTGCGGCATTCCCGGCGTGACATGGCGTCATTGATTGCCATGCTTGATGTACTCGATCACTACTCGATCGAAACCGGTCGCGAAATCACCCTGCCTTTGCTTCGACAACTTTCTCAACCCCCGCTGGTTTAATTTCCGATGAATCTTGCCCTATTTGACCTCGACTACACCTTGCTGAATGGCGATAGTGATCACGCTTGGGGACAGTTTTTAGCCGAGGAGGGGATTGTTGATGGTGAAAATCACCGCCGTTGCAATGATGCCTTTTGGGTTCAGTACAAAGATGGGTCGCTTGATATCGATGCCTATTTGCGTTTTGCATTGGCACCCATAGCCGGCAAAACACCGGCAGAACTCGCTCCGCTCCACGAAAAATTCATGCAGACGATCATCATCCCTATGATCAGTGATGCGGCGGCAAACTTGGTGGCGAAACATGCCGGTGATTTATGCGCCATTGTCACCGCCACCAACGCGTTTGTGACTTTGCCAATTGCCAAGTATTTGGGCGTCGCACAATTGATCGCCTGTGACGTTGAGATGAGCAACGGACGCTACACCGGCCGGCCAACCGGTCTGCCGTCGTTTCGAGAGGGCAAAACCATCCGTGTTGAGTCATGGCTGGCGGGATTGGGAAAAACCATTGATGACTTTGAGCAAAGCTGGTTTTATAGCGACTCTTTAAATGACCTGCCATTATTGGAGCGGGTTAACAGACCGGTGGCGGTGAATCCGGACCCAACACTGCACGCCCACGCATTGCGGCGTGGATGGCCGATAATTGAGATCAAATGATTAAGAAATTTATTACCAAGATGTTTACTCGGCGGCGTCCACGTCGGTCCGGCGTGGACGATGAGCCAATCCGTTATGCGCGTGCCGAACACGGTATTGATCGCCGTGATATTTCTGATGCGGCCATTCGCACTTGTGAAGGTTTGCACCGGGCGGGTTTCGCGGCATTCGTCGTCGGCGGTGCCGTGCGCGACTTATTGTTGGGACGCCATCCCAAGGATTTTGATATTGCCACCGACGCTACGCCCGAGGAAGTTCGTGGTGTGTTTCGCCGTTCGCGCATCATCGGTCGCCGATTTCGCTTGGTACACGTCATGTTCGGTGCGGAAACCATCGAAGTATCAACCTTTCGTTCGGCGCACGATGCATCCACTGATGAGAACATTGGCAATACCGATGAGCACGGCCGGTTATTGCGCGACAACGTTTATGGCGCGCAGTCTGAAGACGCGATCCGTCGTGATTTCACTATGAATGCGTTGTTTTACGATCCCGAAGCCGAAGAAGTTTGGGACTACACCGATGGCTTCAATGATGTCAAAAATCGTCGTGTCGTCATGATTGGTGACCCGGAGACCCGTTACCGTGAAGATCCGGTGCGCATGTTACGTGCGGCCCGTTTTGCCGGCAAGCTTGGTTTTTCTATCGACGCCAAAACAGAAGCACCGATCGCCACCCTACGATCGTTATTGGCCAATGTTCCCGAGGCACGATTGTTTGACGAGATGCTCAAGCTGTTGTTGTCCGGGCATGCGCTGGCCTGCATCGATAAACTACGCAAGCTTGGATTACATACATTTTTACTACCATCACTTGATCAATTGATGGGTGACAAGAACGAGCAGCAATTCACAAAACTCGCGTTACAACGCACCGATGAACGCATCGGTGATGATCGGGGTGTGTCGCCGGCATTTTTGTTTGCCGCGTTGTTTTGGAATTTGATGACCGCTCGTTCCGCTGCATTGGAGGCGAAAGGTGAGCGTCCACTGGCAGCGCTGCATTTGGCCATGGACGAAGTGCTTGAAACACAACGTCGCACGCTCGCGATACCGAGGCGTTTTGACGCCAACATCAAGGAAATATGGGTGTCCCAACCGCGATTTTTACAGCGCTCAAAAGTCAAGGCCTTCCGATTGCTGAGCCATCCCCGTTTTCGCGCTTGTTATGATTTTTACGCGTTGCGTGCTGAGTCAAATAACGCCGACCCGGAGGTCGCCGCCTGGTGGGAGAAATTCCAATTCGCTGAGGACGACGTGCGCGAAAATATGTTGATGGCGGACGACGAGCCGAAGAAAAAGCGACGACGGCGTAAGAAACCAAGTGGCGACCCTGTAGAGTCGGCCGCCCCGCAGTCCAAGCAGCCTGATCACGGCGAATAATGGCCAACAATCTTTCCGGCCTTCGGTCAACTGTGTTCATTGGCGTCGGCAGCAATTTAGAAAATCCGATCCAGCAGGTGCAGCGGGCATTTCGGGAGCTTGACGAAATTGCCGGCTGTCGGTTGCTCAGTATTTCGTCACTTTACGAATCCGCACCTATTGTTGGGAAAGGTGACGTCGAACAAGCCGGCCAGCCGGCCTATATTAATGCCGTCGCAAAAATTGAGACCTCGTTATCGCCACAACAGTTGATGCAGCGGTTGCTGAATATTGAGGCACGCCATCAGCGTATCAGAATGGAAAAAAATGGCCCACGCACACTTGACCTCGACATTCTCTTTTTTGATCAATTGAGCATCGAAACGACCGAACTATCCATCCCCCACCCGCGTGCACATGAGCGGGCATTTGTCTTGCACCCGCTGATCGAGATTGCGCCGGATTTCCATATTCCGGGTAAAGGATTTGCCCGTGAATTTTTGCCCGGTGTCGCCGAGCAACGGATTCGTGTGTTGCAAGATGTCCAACCCTAACCGCCCGGTTTTTCCAATATGAAATATCGATATGTTGTGGTCGAAGGCCCGATCGGCAGTGGCAAAACCACAGTTGCCCGAATGTTGTCTGCGCATTACAACGCAGATTTGTTGCTGGAAGACGCCGATTCGAATCCGTTTCTAGGTCAGTTTTATCGGGACATGAAGCGATATGCGCTGGCGACGCAAATGTTTTTTTTGTTTCAGCGCGCCAATCAATTGTCGGCCATGCAGCAGCCTGATCTGTTTGAGCGAAAAACAGTTGCCGACTATATGTTGGCCAAAGACACCCTGTTCGCCAAACTGACTTTGGACGACAATGAATTTTTACTCTATTCCCAGCTCTACAATCATTTAAAACCACAGGCGCCCGTGCCGGACCTGGTGATCTATTTGCAGTCATCGGTGGCACAATTGCAGGCGCGTATTCATCGTCGCGGCCGGCCGATGGAACGGGGGATTTCAGAAGAATATTTGCTGAAATTGTCCGAGTCCTACACGCGTCATTTTTACGAATATTCTGATTCCCCTTTGTTGATCGTCAATGGCGACCGCTTTGACTTTGCCAACAATGCCGGACACTTGCAAATGCTGATCAAACGGGTGGAAGAAATGCGCGGCGGCAAAGAATATTTCAACGCGGCTTAAAGCCCGAAATATCTACATCTCTAATTTGCCGGACTGGATTGATTGTGGTCAGGCTGGTTTCAACTGGAATGAGCATCATGGAAATAATTTCAACGATTGCGGCCCTGCGTCAGCGGCTCGCGGCTGAGGGTAATATCGGCCTGGTACCGACCATGGGTAATTTGCATGCCGGTCATATCGATTTGCTGCGACTCGCGCGGGAAAAAGTAGGCGCGTCTGGATGTGTGGTGGTGTCTATATTTGTCAATCGATTACAGTTTGCGCCACACGAGGATTTTGAAACTTACCCGCGCACATTTCAGGACGATTGTGAGCGGTGTGAGACGGCCGGCGTGAATATTGTTTTTGCCCCGAGCGAAGACGAACTGTATCCGGTTCCGCAACGGTATTTGGTTGAACCATCCGATATTCAGCACGTGCTGGATGGTGCGGTCAGGCCCGGTCACTTCCGTGGTGTTGCCACCGTGGTCCTTAAATTATTTAATATTGTGCAGCCGCATGTGGCGGTCTTTGGCAAAAAAGATTACCAGCAGTGCCGGGTGATTGATGACATGGTGTTGCAACTCAATTTACCCATTGCGCTCGTGTTCGCTGAAACCGTCCGTGCCGCCGACGGTCTTGCTTTGTCATCCCGCAATACCTACCTCAGTGCAGGTGAACGTGCAGATGCGCCGCGATTGATCGGCATGCTCAACACCATCAAACAGGCACTACAGGCAGGCAGCGGCGATTATGCAACGTTGGAATCTGCGGGGAGCAAAGTTCTGGAAACACATGGTTGGCGGGTGGATTATCTGAGTATTCGTCGGCAACAAGATTTGTTTGCACCGCAAGCACACGATACGAAGTTGGTGGTTTTGGTCGCAGCCAGACTCGGCGCAACCCGTCTAATCGATAATTTGGAACTATCCCGAGCCGCGACTTGACGGTCTTTTCAGCGCGATTGATGCTGTCGGTAAAGTCGTTGACAGGCGCGGCAAATGGGGCAAAAATGCCTGAAAATGCTTGCCAATAAATGACTTTCTATGCCGCCCGCAATGAGTCAACAATTTTCATGCGCGCCGCGCGAAGGGCCGGCAGGAAACCGCCAATAAATCCCATGGCCAATGAAAAGATCACGGTCTGGATGACAATCTTCGGTGTGAGCGTAAACGAAAATGCCAGCTGCGAAAACGACTGGAAATTCAGCGTCGAGACGGTGATGGCTTGTAAAAATGTCGCAAAAAACAAGCCAACAATGCCGCCGACCAGACCGAGCAGCAGCGACTCGGTTAAGAATGCCACCAGAATCGATAGGCGTCGAAAACCAAGCGCACGCAGGGTGCCAATTTCAGCAGTACGCATGGCCACCGACGAATACATGGTGATGGCCGCGCCGATCATGGCGCCAATTGAAAAAACGATCGACAGCAATAAGCCCAAAAAAGAAATGAACGTCGAAAGGTTGCGCGATTGATCTTCGTAAAAAAGTTGTTCACGTTTAACGTCAACAGTTAAGCGAATATCCGCGGCGACATTTTTGGCAAACGCATCAAATGCATCACTCTTGGCCAATTGCACCAGCATTGAGGAATAGTTGGTGCGTCGAAATGACTGCATCAGTTGATCGACGTCTCCCCAGACTTCGGAGTCAAACGCGCTTTTGCCACCATCAAATACACCGACAATAGTCCAGTCGCGCTGGGCAAAACGAATCGATTGGCCAATCTGTGTACCATTGAATTCCTGATTGATATTGCGACCAACGACAATTTCCGACGAGCCTTCCCGAAACATTCGCCCCTGAACAATTTTCACCTGTGGTCGTAACACAATGCCCATCGGCGACACGCCGCGCGTGACGATATTGGAGGCTTTGTCCTGACCGGTTTTGTATAGCGAAATCAGTACCAGTGATTCCTTCGAGACCATCGTTTCCGCGGTCCGGCCACGCGCGACCTGTGGCATGCTTTCAATCAGCGCCGCTTGATTACGCGTGAGTCCGCTTTGAATTTCCGTCTCGGCACCACTGCGAATCACCAGCACATTGTCATATCGGCCAGTGCCGACCATGGTTTTTTTAAGACCGGCATCAAGCATCAACACCGCCGCAAATACAAACACCACCAGTGCCATGCCACCCGCTGTCAGTGCGGTGGTTAATTTGCGTGCCCAAAGGTTTCTGAAAATATAGGAAAAGGGAACTTTCATGGGTTTAACCAATATGCCTAAGGCCGTCAACAATCTCGATGCGTGCACTTCGCCAAGCGGGTAACAGTCCGGCAACAAACCCCACCGTCAAGCCTGCTAAGACTTGCAATACCACCGTGTCATTGGACACCCGAAACGATGGGAACACCGCACTGCCAATTGAGCTGGCACCAAAAGCTGAAGAAATTGGTACGGTAATCAAAATACCAATGCCGGCACCGATCATGGAAATCATCAACGCCTCACCAAACACCAGCGAGGCAATGTATCGCGGCGAAAAACCCAAAACTTTGAGTGTTGCGTATTCGGCGATACGTTCGCGTGCGGTCATGGCCATGGTGTTGGCGACCACCGCCAGAATAATAAAAATGACGACAAACGAAACCACACGAATGGCGACGACAATGGTTTCAGATTGCGCGACAAAACCAAGTTGGAAAGACTTTTCCGTTTCGGTCAGGGTCTCGGCGAGGGAATTTCTAAATTCGGTATCAATGGCTTTGGAGATTTCCGCAGCACGAGACGGGTCGGTGATTTCAATATTAAAAACGCCAATTTGGTCGGCACGACGCGGAAAGCGTTTTTTTATTTCCTCGTTGACGTAGTCCCATTGGAAAAAAAATAGACGGGTGACGACGGTTTCATCCTTGCCGTCAAAAATTGCCCGAATCGTAAATTGCCATGTGCCGGGGAAAATTGTTCCCTTGATCGGCACCACATCACCAACCTTCCAGCCAAAACGATCAGCCAACTTGCGTCCGACGATTGCACCCTGGCGATCGCGCTTAAACGCCAGCATCTCTTCTGGCTTGATTTGGTACTCCGGGAACAGATCAAAGTAATTGTTATGGTCCACCGCAAATTGCGGGAAAAAATTTTGTGGCTCCTTGTAAATGCCACCAAACCAATTTGAAAAACTTACTGTTTTTACGCCGTCTATCGAGCGCATGCGTTCTCGGTAGTAGGTGGGCATGGGAAACACCAACGAGATGGCGTTGCGGGTGATCAAGCGCGCCCCGGAAGCGGCGTTGGCGCCGGAGAAAAACGCCGTGACCACCGTTTGCAAAAAACCAAACGCAAACACTGCGATCACCAAGCCGGTGAGGGTCAGCGCCGTGCGCAGCTTAGCGCGAAACACGTTTTTGAAAATGAGTTTCAAAAAATACATAGGCCTTAACCCGCCGTGCTGACCGGACCAATTTCGTCAGTCAACTCGCCTTTTTCGAGGTGGACCATACGTTTGGCCGCCTCTGCCGCATGGGCGTCATGGGTCACCATGATGATGGTTTTGCCAAGTGTGCTGTTGAGTGCTTTCAGCATATCGAGTACATCGGTCGCCGATTGTTTGTCGAGATCGCCGGTCGGTTCGTCACATACCAAAATAGTCGGATCGGTAACCACCGCACGGGCGATCGCCACCCGTTGTTGTTGGCCGCCGGACAGTTCATTGGGGTAGTGATCCATACGATCGGATAGGCCGACCATTTCCAAAGTCATATTGACCCGTTCACGGCGTTCGGCTTTGGAAAGGTTGGTCAGCAACAACGGTAATTCAACGTTTTCAAAAGCGGTCAACACCGGCATCAGATTGTAGAACTGGAAAATAAAACCAATATTGGCCGCGCGCCAATCGGCAAGATCACTTTCGGATAATTGTGAAATGTCTTCGCCGTCAATGCGCAATAAGCCGGCGGTGGGTTTATCAATACCGGCAATTAAATTGAGCAGTGTGGATTTTCCGGATCCAGACGGACCCATCAGCGAAATAAAATCGCCGCGCGCAATATCGAGTGAGATATCAAACAACACCGGCACATCCTGATCGCCGCGGGTGTAGGTTTTGACGAGATTTTTGATCTCGACCAATGGGGCGCTCATGTTTATTATTTCTTCAGGATGGAGATTGATGATCCATCCACCAATTTTTCAGACGGCTTCAGCACGACTTTGTCACCCGGCTTCACGCCGTTGACACGCAGCAGATCACCGATTTTGTCACCGACCGTCACGGCAGTCATTCGGACAATATTTTTTTCGTCGAATACAAAGGCCACGTCCTTGCCATCGCGTTTAACAATCGCTGTCGGCTGCACGGCGGTCACGGATTTGCGTTCATCTGCGGTTAATGCCCTTGATAGAAATGCCACTTTGGCACTCATGTCAGGCAATACGCGCGGGTCCTTTTCGACGAATTCAATTTTGACCAAAACTGTTGCCTTGGCGCGATCGACTGTGGGCACAATGCGGCTGACCCGTCCGAGTAATCGTAAATCCGGGAAAGCGTCGAGCTGAATTTCGACCGGCATTTTGTCTAAAATTTTGCTGAGGCTGTTTTCCGACACGTCCGCCTCAACTTCGAGTGTCGACATGTCGGCAATGTTGACCACCGCGCCTTTTGAGTCGGCAGCCGACGAAAACGGCGTGATGATGTCGCCGACGTTGGCATTTTTGGTGAGGATCACGCCGTCAAACGGCGCACGGATGATGGTTTGTTCAACGGCCACGGCCGCCACTCGAGCGTTGGCTTCTGCGACTCCGACCTGACCGTTCAACGCCGCCAACGCCGCAGAGGCTTTATCGAAGCGTGCTTTGGCGGTATCAAGTTGGGCACCGGAAATAAAATTCTTTTTTGCCAAATCTTCACTGCGCCGCAAATTGGCTTCGGCGTCGCGTAATTCGGCAACCCCTTGTTGGGTGTTGGCTTTGGCAGCACGGACGTTTGCCTGTGCTTGCTCCAATAATGCCTGCACTTCTTTGCTTTCAATGCGTGCGATCACATCCCCGGACTTCACTACCGTGCCCTCCTGCACCCCCAGAAATTCAAGCTTGCCGGTTGCCTTGGTTGAGACGGCGGCTTTTTTAAACGCGCTCACTCTGGCGGTGGCATTTAATGCGGTGATGGATAGGGATGGATAGGCGGCTGACACTACCCCAGCCTCAACAGCGACCGTGCCGCCACCGCGCATGGCCATGAAGCCAATGATCAGAATAACCGCCACCACAGCGGTGATTCCCCAAACTTTCATACGACGGCGTTTTTTATTTAATCCGCCCGAAAACGCTTTTTGGTTGCGGTCAATGGTGAGTTTTGAAAGGTCTGTGGTTGACAAAATTGGCCTCGACACGGGTCATGAATGATTGACGGAAATTATAGGCGGTTCACAATCGGGGCGGCGACGGCAATGCGCTGAATTGCGTCATTTTGCGCGCCAATGGTGTTTCAGCAGGGTGAACGACCACAGGTTGGTCATGCAGCGCAGATTGGGTTACTCCGTTAGTTTTGCCGCAGGCTGGGGATTAAGCTATAATTTGCGCCTACCGATTTATGCCGGGATGGCGGAACTGGTAGACGCACTGGACTCAAAATCCAGCGGTGGCAACATCGTGCCGGTTCGATTCCGGCTCCCGGCACCAAATTAAAAAGCCCACAAGCCCACAATTGTGGGCTTTTTAATTTGTCGTACGGCTCTGCGGGCCTGTACAACGCTACCATTGCGCAAGTCCGCGCTCATTCCCCGATCAAAATACTCTATTCATGAAAACCTCCGACTTCGACTATGAATTGCCCGAGGCGCTGATTGCGCAGCATCCTGCGGCCGAGCGCACGGCCAGCCGGATGTTGCACTTGGACGGGCAATCTGGGCTGATTGTTGACCGGCAATTTAAAGCGTTGCCGGATTTTGTTCGGCCACATGACATATTTGTCTTTAACGATACCAAGGTGATCAAGGCGCGCCTTCACGGCCATAAACAAAGCGGTGGTGCGGTTGAGGTGCTGGTTGAGCGGGTAGTGGTCTCAGACGATCGTCACGCCAATGTGGCGTTGGTGCACCTGCGCGCCTCCAAATCGCCCAAGCCGGGTAGTCGAATTTTGTTTGCGCAGGGGGTGCAGGCAACCATGACCCATCGGCAAGACGATCTATTTGCCCTTGCCTTTGATGGTGAAAAAAGTGTTTACGAAATTTTGGAGCAAATTGGCGAGGTACCGCTGCCGCCCTATATCACCCATAGTGCGGATATCACCGATGAGGCACGTTACCAAACTGTCTACGCCAAGGTCGATGGATCGGTCGCCGCGCCCACCGCTGGATTACATTTTGATGAGGCCATGTTGGCGACGCTTCGCCAGGCAGGGGCGACGCTGGCGTACGTCACATTACACGTGGGGGCGGGCACGTTTCGGCCGGTGCGTGACGACGATATTAGCAAACACACCATGCACAGTGAGTGGTATTGTGTTCCGCCTGAAACCGTGGCGGCCATCGCCACCGCAAAAGCGCAGGGCGGGCGGGTCATCGCCGTCGGCACGACCAGCATGCGCACCCTAGAAGCGGCCTCCGCCGACGGCACATTGCGTGCCGGCAGCAACGAAACAACATTGTTTGTGACGCCAGGTTTCAAATTTCAAACGGTTGATCGGCTCATCACTAATTTTCATCTGCCAAAATCAACGTTGATGATGCTGGTGTCGGCCTTTGCGGGCACCGAAAACACCATGCGCGCCTATCGACATGCGGTTGCCGAGTGTTACCGATTTTTTAGTTATGGCGACGCCATGTTGATCGAAAAAAATATATAAAAGTCAAGCGGGCGCGAGGTGTTCCAGGCGTTTTATGCTGAAAAACCGCGCCATTGCTTGAGTTTTTACGCCGCCAAGTGGATGCGACTTTGCGCGGCAACATGCAGTTTTAGAAATTCCATTTGATCCACCAAGATACGTCGGTTGGCAAGAATCAGGAACTCGGCGCGGTTGGGAACGTAAGGTGCATACAGGAGTTGCATATGCGCCTCTTCAAGCAGCCGATTGCCTTTGCGCTCGTTGCAGTTACGGCACGAGGTGACGACATTCATCCAGCCATCCAATCCGCGTCTTGAATAGGGAATGATGTGATCGCGGGTGAGTTTGGCGTGAGAAAAGAGCCCGCCGCAATAGGCGCACATATGCCGGTCGCGGTGAAACAATTCCCGATTATTGAGTGGCGGAGTTTGATTAAACCCTTTGATGGCCATCGCTTTGCCACGAATGGCAATAATGGACGCCGCCGTGACCGACGAGACTTCGCCGGTATTTCGGCATTTGCCGCCATTCACCGTAAATGCTTCCGTACCGGTTTCCCAGGCAACCCGCTCTTTGGCGTAATACCAGACGGCATGCTGCCAGGTAATCCAACGATGCGGAACACCGTTTTGATCGAGGGTCAGGATGAGTGGGAAACGTTTGGCGTCCGGCGAATACAGCGAAAACGCCGGCTCGTGGGCATCCTGCACCTGTTTGGCAAGCAGTTGGGCCTCGGCCATTTGTGCGCGTTGAAGAGCAAGTTGGCTACGGCGGTGTTGATGAGGGGAATGCATTTTTCTCCTTTTTATTCCACCAACGCAAACGAAATTTGGCGGATCTGAGGCGAACGGCGATAATCCCGGTTAAGCGTGCAACTGCACACTCCTCGTATTTGTCGTCAAATTGCGACTGTTGCCACGAGGAGGCACGCCCCCAGCGGAAGCCTAATCTAAAAAAATGATTTTTGGAAGCCCTTTGCTGAATATATTGTTTAAGATGTTTTTTTGAATTGAATTTGCACAATGAAAGAAGAATCCCATGAATCTTGACCGAGTTGATTCCGGCCGTGATGTTCCCAACGACTTTAACGTGGTCATCGAAATCCCGATGAATGGCGACCCGATCAAATATGAACTCGACAAGGTGACCGGCGCGTTGTTTATAGACCGGTTCATGTCGACCTCAATGCATTACCCGTGTAATTACGGTTACATCCCACGCACCCTGTCGGATGATGGCGATCCGGTCGATGTGTTGGTCATCACCCCGCATCCGCTCATTCCCGGTGTAGTGGTGCGATGCCGCCCGCTGGGCGTATTAAAAATGACCGATGAGGCCGGCGGTGATGAAAAATTGCTGGCTGTGCCGATTGATAAACTCACATCGATCTACAGCGAACTCAAAAACGTAAATGATTTGCCTGCCGTGCAACTCAACCAAATTTCCCATTTCTTTGAGCACTACAAAGATTTGGAGCCGAACAAATGGGTCAAGGTTGAGGGCTGGTTTGGTGTGGCGGATGCAAAAAAAGCCATAACCGACGGTGTGCAGCGTTATAACAATTTGGACGCCAAACCAAATTTTTAATCGTGATGGCCTGCCGCTGCTGCCGTCACGGCGATAGTGCGGCGCAGCAATTGCCCGATCTGGAAGTTGATCGAGATCAAATTATCAATTCATTTGTTATGAAATTGCTCGCCGGTATTTTTTGCGGTTATGATTCGCGCTATAAAAATTCTCGAGGATCAACAAGATGCGCCTGGTATCCATGCCGAAAAAGTCACCATGACCAATCCACTGTTTCAAGTCGAGTTGGCCGACTGGGACTCCTTTCAGGACGCGCTGTGTGGAATTCGCCACACCGTTTTTGTGGTGGAACAATTGGTGCCGGTTGAAATTGAGATGGAGGCCATTGACGCTGATCCGGGCCAGGTTATACATGTGATCGTCCGCGATACCCATGGAGAACCAATTGGTACGGCACGTATGTTGCTGGACGTGCCGATACCGCGCATCGGTCGGATGGCGGTATTACGCAGTTGGCGCGGGCAGGGAGTCGGCCGCGCCATGCTTGAATTTTTGTGTGATATCGCGAAAAAGCGCGGCTATCAACAGGCACGCCTCAACTCGCAATCTCATGCCACGCCCTTTTATTACAAACAGGGATTTATTTCACACGGCAG
>JAYTBF010000008.1:0-2461 GCA_043737175.1 Burkholderiales bacterium | reverse complement strand
TCTGGCAGCCAAACCGGTGATGGAAGGCAAAGCGGTCCTGTTCAAAAAATTTGCCGGTATCGATGTGTTTGATATTGAGATCAACGAACTCGACCCGGACAAACTTGTCGACATCATCGCCTCGCTTGAACCCACTTTTGGCGGCATCAATCTGGAAGATATTAAAGCGCCAGAGTGTTTTTACGTTGAGAAAAAACTTCGTGAACGCATGAAGATCCCGGTTTTTCACGACGACCAGCATGGCACCGCCATTATTGTTGGCGCGGCGATTGTGAACGGCTTGAAAGTGGTTGGTAAAGATATTTCCCAGGTCAAATTAGTTTCCTCCGGAGCCGGCGCAGCCGCACTTGCCTGTCTGGATATGTTGGTCGCACTTGGCATGAAGATGTCTAATATTTGGGTGACCGATATTGCCGGTGTGGTTTACCAGGGCCGGGTCGAAGAAATGGACGCAAATAAAGCACGTTACGCACAACCAACTGACGCACGAAAATTGACAGCGGTGATCGGTGGTGCCGACGTATTCCTTGGCTTGTCGGCGGGCGGCGTATTAAAGGCGGAGATGGTCAAAACCATGGCGGCCAAGCCATTGATTCTGGCACTGGCCAATCCGACACCAGAAATTCTCCCGGAAGAAATTCGCGCGGTGCGCGACGACGCTGTGATTGCCACCGGCCGATCCGATTATCCGAATCAAGTCAATAATGTTTTGTGTTTTCCATTTATTTTCCGAGGTGCGCTCGATGTGGGTGCCACCACCATCAATGAAGAGATGAAGCTTGCCGCGGTGTATGCCATCGCCGAGTTGGCACAGGCCGAACAATCAGACATTGTGGCCATGGCCTATGGCGAATCAGGCGTATCGTTTGGCAAGGACTATTTGATTCCACGACCATTCGACCCGCGCCTCATTTCAAAAGTATCCCCAGCAGTGGCGAAAGCGGCAATGGTCTCGGGCGTGGCGACCTCGCCGATCACCGATTGGGACGCGTATTTGGAACGGCTCGACCAGTATGTTTATCACTCCGGACTCATTATGAAGCCGGTATTTACCAAGGCCAAACAAAATCCAAAACGAATTGTTTATGCCGAAGGCGAAGAAGAGCGCGTGCTACGCGCCGTCCAGGCAGTGGTAGATGAAGGATTGGCGAAACCGATTTTGATCGGCCGACCTGCCGTGTTGGAACAACGAATTGAAAAATTCGGCCTGCGTATTCGTATGGGCGTTGATGTCGAAGTTATTAATCCTGAGTACGACGAACGATATCGTGACTTCTGGAAAGAATATTTTGATATCACAGCGCGCCGTGGTGTGTCACAGCAATACGCAAAGATTGAAATGCGTCGCAGGTTGACCTTGATTGGAGCGATGTTGTTGCATCGTGGCGATGCCGACGGCATGATCTGCGGGACATTTGGTACCCACTCGTTACATCTGCATTACATTGAGCAGGTCATCGGACGACGCGCGGGGGTCAATCATTTTTACGCCATGAACGCGCTCATGATGCCAAAACGGACCGTGTTTATTTGTGACACTTACGTCAACGATAACCCCACGCCCGAGCAAATTTGTGAAATGACCATTCTTGCCGCCGAGGAAATGCGCCGCTTTGGTGTGGTGCCAAAAGTTGCCCTGTTGTCCCATTCAACATTTGGATCGTCTGACGCACCAACCGCCGTTAAGATGCGTGACGCACTCAAACTGATTCGGATGCGCGAACCAGAATTGGAAATCGATGGCGAGATGCACGGCGATGCTGCATTGTCTGATGAGGTGCGTGCGAAGATCATGCCCAATTCGACGCTGAAGGGGGACGCAAATTTATTGATCATGCCAACACTGGACGCAGCCAATATTGCCTTCAACCTGTTGAAAACAGCCGCGGGCAGCGGTATTACCATCGGGCCAATTCTGCTTGGTGCCGCCAAACCAGCCCACATTGTCACCCCGACTGCCACAGTCCGACGCATCATCAATATGACCGCCCTCGCCGTAGTGGACGCACAGGCGCAGCGAAAATAAGCCCATGCAATCGTCCCGCTTTAGCCTGCCGCGCGCTCTACCGGCCGGTGGCACCATTGGAATATTTTCACCGGCGGGTTCGCCTGATGTTGCGCGCCTGACCTGTGGAGTATCGAGACTCGAACAACTCGGTTACAACTGTGTGGTCGCGCCCCATGCCACCGAGTCATTTGAATATTTTTCCGCGCCCGATGAAGTCAGGCTGGCCGACTTTCATAACCTATTGGCCGATCCGACAATTGATATGCTGATGATGTCGCGAGGCGGCTACGGACTGTCACGCATCGTCCATAGAATGGATTGGCAGGCGGTCGCCGCATCAAAAAAAATACTCTGTGGATTTTCGGATTTCACCGCAATTAATTTGGCGGCATTGGCAATCGGCAACACCATTACGCTGGCGGGGCCCGGTGTGGCGTCGGATTTTGGCGAAGC
>JAYTBF010000007.1:0-6134 GCA_043737175.1 Burkholderiales bacterium | reverse complement strand
ACCAAACTGCGCCTTACCACCCAATGGCTGTTGCGTAACCAGTGAGTACGGGCCGGTCGAACGGGCGTGCATCTTGTCATCAACCAAATGATGCAGCTTCAGGATGTGCATATATCCAACCGTAACGGTGCGCTCAAAAGCCTCACCGGTGCGGCCGTCATACAGGGTTGCCTGGGTTTTGGTTGCATTCAGACCCAACCGTTTTGCGGTTTCGTCGTCGTAGGCCAAATCAAGCATTCCGCGAATTTCTGACTCTGCCGCACCGTCAAAAACCGGTGTGGCAAACGGTACGCCGTTGGTCAGGTTTTTTGCCAGATCCGAAATTTCGATCGACGTCAGCTCACTCAACGCTTCTTTTTTACCGCTGGTGTTATAGACCTTGTCGAGGAAGCCGCGAACCTTGGTTTCGTCCGCGCCGGATTTCAGCAACGCGCCAATTTTATGACCCAGGCCCTTAGCTGCCCAGCCCAAATGGGTTTCCAAAATTTGACCGACGTTCATCCGTGACGGTACGCCCAGCGGATTCAAAACGATATCCATTGGTGTGCCATCGGCCATAAACGGCATGTCTTCAACCGGGACAATTTTCGAGATCACACCCTTGTTACCGTGGCGACCGGCCATCTTGTCACCCGGTTGCAGGCGACGTTTAACAGCAACATAGACTTTGACCATTTTTTGCACACCCGGCGGCAATTCGTCGCCTTGGGTCAATTTGCGCTTCTTTTCGTCAAACGCTTTGTCAAACTCTTTGCGCGTTAAATCAAGTGCTTCCTTGAGTGTTTCAAGTTGACGCGCGTCGTCGTCGTCGGTCAGACGAATATCAAACCAATCGTGACGTGGCAAATCGGCCAGATAGGCCTTGGTCAACTTGGCGCCCTTTTCGAGTTTTTTCGGGCCACCCTTGGCGACTTTGCCAATCAACATTTTTTCGATACGCTGGAAGGCGTCATCTTCAACAATGCGCAACTGATCAGCCAAATCCTTCTTGTAATCCTTAAGCTGGTCGTCGACGATTTGTTGCGCGCGTTTATCGCGAACAATACCTTCGCGTGTAAACACCTGCACGTCAATAACAATTCCGGAGATGCCGGATTGCACACGTAATGATGTGTCTTTTACGTCCGACGCTTTTTCACCGAAAATTGCCCGCAGCAATTTTTCTTCCGGTGTCAGCTGGGTCTCGCCTTTAGGTGTGACCTTGCCGACCAACACGTCGCCCGCTTCAACTTCCGCGCCGATGTAAACAATGCCGGACTCATCCAAACGACCGAGCATGCGCTCCGACAGATTGGAAATGTCGCGGGTAATTTCTTCCGGACCAAGCTTGGTGTCACGCGCAACCGCGGTCAGTTCCTCGATGTGAATCGAGGTGTAGCGGTCTTCGGCAACAATACGCTCCGAAATGAGGATTGAATCCTCAAAGTTATATCCGTTCCACGGCATAAACGCGACCAACAAATTCTGGCCCAGCGCCAACTCACCCATGTCGGTGGATGCGCCGTCTGCGATCACGTCGTTTTTCGCCAGGATGTCGCCAACCTTGACCAGCGGACGCTGGTTGATGTTGGTGTTCTGGTTCGAACGTACATACTTGGTGAGGTTGTAAATATCCACACCGGCTTCGCCGGATTTGGTTTCGTTGTCGTTCACACGGATCACAACCCGTCCCGCATCAACAAAATCAACCCGACCGCCACGACGTGCCAACACGGCAGTACCTGAGTCCATTGCCACGGTGCGCTCAATACCGGTACCCACCAGTGATTTTTCGGCACGCAAACACGGCACGGCTTGGCGCTGCATGTTCGAACCCATCAATGCGCGGTTTGCGTCGTCGTGCTCAAGGAACGGAATTAACGAGGCGGCAACCGACACAATCTGCGCCGGCGCCACGTCAATGTAATCGATCGTTTCCGGACGCGCCAACATAAATTCGTTGTGCTGACGGCAGCTGACCAATTCGTTCACAAATTGTCCGGCTTTGTCGATTTCAGCGTTGGCCTGGGCAATGGTGTATTTGCTTTCCTCAATTGCAGACAAATACTCGATCTCGTTGGTGATTTTATTGTTGACGACCTTACGATACGCCGTTTCAATAAATCCGTAATCGTTGACCTGTGCATACAGAGCCAGCGAGTTGATTAAACCAATGTTCGGGCCTTCCGGTGTTTCAATCGGGCAGACACGACCATAGTGGGTTGGATGCACGTCACGCACTTCAAAGCCGGCGCGTTCACGCGTCAAACCACCCGGACCCAACGCCGAAACACGACGCTTGTGGGTGATCTCTGAAAGCGGATTGGTCTGGTCCATAAATTGCGATAGCTGCGACGAACCAAAAAATTCTTTGATTGCCGCCGAAACCGGTTTGGCATTAATCAAATCGTGCGGCATCAGATTTTCTGATTCAGCCTGCGACAGGCGTTCACGCACGGCGCGCTCAACACGCACCAGACCGGAACGGAATTGGTTTTCCGCCAATTCGCCAACTGAACGAACACGACGATTACCGAGGTGATCAATATCATCGACTTCGCCGCGACCATTTCGCAACTCGACGAGAATTTTGATAACGGCAACAATATCTTCGGTCGACAGGGTCATCGCACCGGTGAGTTCATCACGGCCGACGCGACGGTTGAATTTCATGCGGCCGACCGCCGACAAATCATAACGATCCGGCGAGAAGAACAGCGCGTTAAACAAGGTGTTAACCGAGTCTTCTGTTGGTGGCTCGCCTGGACGCATCATGCGATAAATCGCGACTTTTGCATTCAGCACATCCACCGTTTCATCGATGCGAAGGGTTGAAGAAATGTAGGCGCCCTGATCAAGATCGTTGGTGTAGAGCGTGTAAATGGACTCAACACCGGCGTCGATCAACTTACGCAGGCTGACTTCCGTCAGTTCTTCGTTGGCATTAGCCACAACTTCGCCGGTTTCGGTATTAACGATGTTGGTGGCCAACACACGACCAATCATGTACTCCTCGTTGACCGGGAGTGTTTTCATCTTGGCCGCTTCCATATCGCGAAGATGTTTGGCGGTAATACGTTTGTCTTTTTGGACAATGACCTTGCCGTCTTTTGCCAAGATGTCAAATTTGGCCGTCTCACCCTTGAGGCGATCCAGCACCAGCTCCAATTCAATTTCACCGTTTTTGGTGATTTGGAACTGATCAAATTCGAAGAATTCGCGCAGGATTTGATCCGGCGTATAACCCAATGCCTTGAGCAAAATTGTCACCGGCATTTTGCGGCGGCGATCAACGCGGAAATATAAATAATCCTTTGGGTCAAACTCAAAATCGAGCCATGAACCACGGTAAGGAATCACACGTGCCGAAAACAACAACTTGCCGGAGGAGTGGGTTTTGCCGCGATCGTGCTCAAAAAATACGCCCGGCGAACGATGTAACTGCGAAACAATAACCCGCTCGGTACCGTTGATGACAAATGAGCCGTTTTGCGTCATGAGCGGAATTTCGCCCATGTAAACTTCCTGCTCTTTCATTTCCTTGACGGTTGGCTTGGAAGCTTCACGATCCATGATGACCAAGCGCACTTTTGCGCGCAGCGGAGACGCGTAGGTCAATCCGCGCTGTTGGCATTCCAACACGTCAAATGGTGGCTGGCTGAGTGTGTAACTTTGGAATTCCAGACGCGCAAACTGATTGTGCGAAACAATCGGGAATACCGAATCAAACGCGGCCTGCAATCCCTGCAATTTGCGGGTGGCAACGGCGACGTCAGCCTGCAGGAATTCAGCGTACGAATTTAACTGCGTGGCCAATAAGAACGGAACATCGAGAACACTGGCACGTTTGGCAAATGATTTGCGAATACGCTTTTTCTCGGTGTAGGTATATCGGGAAGCTGCTGGGGAAGTTGCTGTTTGGGGCATTTACTAATCTCCGAACGTTGTGGAACGCAGCGAGGCTCGCTGCGTCAAGGTTCTTCGACTGGCGCAGACATTGTTATGTCGGCGTCATTTGGTGAAGGGCCGCTACCCTTCGCTGGCGGACAGTGACTGACGTCACCCGGACCAAACGTCTTCTGCAGTCGTGTCAGAAAACAAAACAAAGTGTTTGAATCTACAACCACTTTGCTTTGCCATCTTGTGGAAAAACAATCAAACTCCAGTACTGGCGCGTGATTTCAACGATTTTTGGCTGAAACTCCGCACCGGTATTGTACTTACAAAAACCACAATCATTGAGACAGCAAAGGCTGAGATCGAAATCCCAGCCTTTACGTCGCTAACGCAATTACTTCAACGAAACTCAAAGACAAATTTTGATTCGATTGCGCTAGCGAGCGGGGATGATTTTTCTCCGAAGCGCGCAGCCGTATGTCGTATACGGCGAGCACTGGAAGAGGAAAAGCGCCCCGCGCAGCCAGCAAGCGAACAAAATTTATTTGAGTTCGACTTTGGCGCCAGCTTCTTCAAGCTTCTTCTTCATTGCTTCGGAATCGACCTTGTTGGCGCCTTCTTTAACTGCTTTTGGTGCGCCTTCAACCAATGCTTTGGCTTCGGCCAGACCCAAACCGGTGATCTCACGCACTGCCTTGATCACGCCGATTTTGTTTGCGCCAAAATCAACCAACATTACGTTGAATTCGGTTTTCTCTTCAACTGCGGCCGCGCCACCACCACCCGCTGCCGGTGCGGACATTGCTGCTGCCGACACGCCGAATTTTTCTTCGATCGCTTTTACCAGATCGTTCAAATCCATAACCGACATGGTGTCGAGGGATACCAAAAATGCGTCTTTATCAAATGCCATGATGTGTTTCCTTTACGAATACTGTTGAAATAATTGTTTGCTGACTAATTTGTTGCCGCTTGATTTGCAAATTACAAATTGCCAATCATTAGGCTGCGGGTGCTGCCTCGGTTTTTTGCTCTGCCACCGCCGCAAGTACGCGTGCAACACGGGAGATAGGCGATTGCAACAAGCCCACCAACTGTGCAAGCAACACTTCTTTGCTTGGGATGCTGGCGAGCGCTTTGACGGCGGTCTCATCGAGAGCCTTGCCGTTATACACACCAGCCTTGATGACAAATTTTTCATTGCTTTTGGCAAAGTCATTTACGACTTTTGCCGCGGCAACTGCATCTTCCGAGAAGCTGTAAATCAACGGGCCAACCATTTGGTCTTTGAGCACTTCAAACGAAGTTCCCTCGACTGCACGGCGCGCCAACGTGTTTTTGATCACACGCAGGTAAACGCCTTTTGCACGCGCATCAGCGCGCAAGTTGGTCATATTGACCACACCCGTACCACGATACTCAGCCAACACCATCGTCTGCGCTTTCGCGATATTCGCGATCACTTCGGTGACGACTTCTTTCTTGCCTTCCAGATTCAAACTCACGTTTGATCTCCTTTCGTTGAAAAATGAATGCCTGCGTGAGTGCCTGCACCCATACTCATACTCATAGCGATATTCGCTTGGAGATCTTGCGGTTGAAACCTCAACCGTATGAAATCGTTGCGGGTTACGCCATCTGCGTAGGGAAACTTGCGTCAATTAATTGAAACTTTCGTTTCAACCCTACGGTCTTGGATAACCTCGCCGCCCCAATCTTCCGGGGCAACGAGACCCAAATCAAGGTTCAAGCTTTGCTTGAACCCACCCCCCTAAAAACAAGGGGCTTAATATTTTTACTGTGACTGCTGACCTTGTGTCATAAACGAGCCCGTTTCCAGGCGAACGCCCACACCCATCGTCGAAGAAAGTGAAATCTTTTTCAGATAAATGCCTTTTGACGATGCCGGTTTCGCTTTATTGACAGCCGCAATCAATGCACTCAAGTTTTCGGTCAGCGCGTCACTTGCAAACGAAGCGCGACCGATCGTGCATTGCACAATGCCGGCTTTATCAGCGCGGTACTGGACTTGGCCAGCTTTGGCGTTTTTGACCGCCTGCTCAACGTTTGGCGTAACCGTGCCGACTTTCGGGTTTGGCATCAAGCCGCGTGGGCCCAATACCTGACCGAGCGTGCCGACAATTTTCATGGCATCCGGTGTGGCAATCACCACGTCAAAATCCATAAATCCGCCCTTGATTCGCTCGGCGAGGTCTTCAAAACCAACAATTTCAGCACCTGCGGCAGTTGCCTTGTCA
>JAYTBF010000006.1:0-2467 GCA_043737175.1 Burkholderiales bacterium | reverse complement strand
TTTTCACGCCGACTGGTTAAATCAATTTATCACCAACGAATCGCCAGCCGATGTGCAAGCCACCCTGCTTGAACTCACCGCCTGGTGCATCACCCACCATATCTTCCGCTACGCAGCCGATGCGGCTGCGGCGATCATTTGTGGTGGGGGGGCCAATAATTCCACCCTGTTGGCAAAAATTGCCGAATTGCTGCCGACAATACGCGTGGAAACGACCGACCAATATCAAGTGCCGGCGCAGCAAGTTGAAGCGCTTGCTTTTGCCTGGCTGGCAAAACAATGTATAGACGGAGAGGCGCTTGATTTGACGCGGACAACAGGGGCAACAAAAGCCAATATTCTCGGCAGCATCACCCGCGCCGGATAAGCCCACCAACGTCCATCCTGATCATCCGGGATGAATAAGCTGACGATTTACGCACATGTTTCTGTGTGGGGAAAATATTAGTGCCCCAGAGATGGACGGTCGGCTTCAATGTGATCTTTCTCACATATTTCCCGCAATATTCGAATTACTCGAATGTGTAAAACATTGCAAAATCTTAACGCGTTAAATTGTGCCGCGGCATGAATGACGCGGTTGATCCCGAATGTCGTCGATGTATCCAATCACATCACGCCTGACCGGCGATTGTTGATGCCCTGCATTGCGGATGGGGGATACGCTATGCATAATGGAGTCTCACAATAAAAGGGGGCCACATGAGCAAACACGCATCTGCAAAATTCGATTTTTCCGGCACAACAACAGTGGTCACAGGCGGTGCCTCCGGCATTGGACTGTGCTGCGCAGAATCAGTGGCCCGCGCTGGGGGAGACCTGATTATTTCGGCCAGCCGCAAGCCTGAAAAAACACAACAAGCGATTGCCAAATTGCAGGCTGCACGTGCCGGCACCAATGTATCTGCCTACCCGTGCGAAGTCGGTGAGGAAACGAGCGTTGCCGCTTTCTTCGACTCGATTCAAAAGGCCGGCCAACACGTCGACTATGTGATCCATTCAGCCGGAATTTCACCGAACACAGACTTTTTCGATCAGACGCAGAAAGAGTGGGACACGGTGCAAAACACCAACACGACCGGCGCATTCCTGGTCACCAAATACGCAGCACAGGCCATGAAAAAAAACGCGCCCAAGGGAGAATTTCGCGGCAAGATCCTGCTCATCACCTCGACCAACGGCATTAACTCGAACGACTCCGTCTCCGCCCACTACGATTCATCAAAGGCCGCTGCTAACATGCTGGTGAAGAACGCCGCAGAGTTTCTCGCGCCCGACGGCATTGTCGTCAACGCACTCGCACCCGGCTGGATCAATACCGATTTGAACTCGACCCTGCCGCCTGATGTGCGCGAAAAGGAATCGGCAAAAATTTGGATGCGCCGCTGGGCCGAGCCCGACGAAATGGCGTCGGTTGCCCTACACATCCTCACCATGCCTTATTTAATGGGTCAGGTATTGATGGCTGACGGCGGTTATCGCTAGCACTGCCAAAAACTTAAACACGAGGTCCGGTGAGGCGTTTGCGGCATTTTCAGCCGAAGAATGCCGCCGGACTTCGTGTTTTGCAGTGTGATCCTAGGCCTTTGCCAACCCCTGCTCGATGTCCCACAAGATGTCATCGAGCGTCTCGAGGCCAATCGAGAGACGCACCATATCTGGCGGCACACCGGCCTTGATCTGATCTTCCTCACTTAATTGGCGGTGCGTGGTCGAAGCCGGGTGGATGACCAGTGACTTCGCATCACCGATGTTGGCCAAATGCGAAATGAACTGCAGTGCCTCGATGAATTTCACGCCCGCATCAAACCCACCCTTGATGCCGAACGACAGCAGAGCACCGGCCCCCTTTGGCATATAACGCTTGACCAGCGCGTGGTACTTGTTCGCCGCCAGGCCCGGGTAATTCACCCAAGCGACCTTGGGGTGGTCTGCCAGAAACTGCGCCACCATCATCGCATTTGTACAATGCCGTTCCATACGCACCGGCAGGGTCTCCAATCCCTGCATCAGTTGCCACGCGTTAAACGGTGACAGCGTCGGACCAAATACACGCATCATCTCCATGCGCGCTTTCATCGTGTAGGCGAAGTCGCCAAATGTCTCGAAAAAACGCACGCCATGATAACCAGCTGAGGGTTCGTGCATACCCGGAAATTTCGCGGCGATGTTTGTTTCTCCCCACGGAAATTTTCCACTTTCAACAATCACGCCGCCCATGGTGGTGCCGTGGCCACCCATAAATTTAGTCGCACTGTGCAACACGATGTCCGCACCATGTTTGAGCGGCTGGCACAAATAGGGGGACGCGGCGGTGTTGTCCACAACAAATGGCACGCCGGCCTCGCGGGCGATTTTGCCGATTGCTTCGAGGTCAATCATATTGATTGCCGGATTGCCAAGTGTCTCGGAAAAAAGCACCTTGGTGTTTGGCCGCATTGCCCGCCGAAAATTTTCCGGGTCATCC
>JAYTBF010000005.1:0-2469 GCA_043737175.1 Burkholderiales bacterium | reverse complement strand
AGGCGGGCGACTTTATTACCGCACCGGAAATTTCGCCACTATTTGGTCAATGTGTCGCCCGTAGTGTCGCCGAGACAATATTGGCCACCAATGGCAATTTGCTGGAACTCGGGCCGGGCACCGGAAAATTGGCGTATGACGTTTTGATGGCGCTCGATGCCCTCAATGCGCTGCCTGGACAATATTGTTTGCTGGAAGTGTCGGCCGACCTGCAGGCGCGTCAGCGTGAAACCTTGGCAGCCTTGCCGCCATGGTTATTTGCCCGTTGTGTCTGGGTCACCGCGTTGCCGGTTGATTTTGTCGGCGCAATGGTGGCCAATGAGGTGCTGGATGTGGTGCCGGTGCATTTGGCGACCTTTAAACACGGGCAGTGGTTCGAACGCGGTGTCGGTTTGGACAACGACCAATTTGTTTGGCAAGATCAGCCGACCTTACCTGCGGAGGTTCAAGAATTGGTTGAAGTGGTTCATCGAGATATTTTTGATGCCACTCCGCCAAGCGAATATCTCAGTGAATTTGTGCCGCAGGCCGCCGCGCTGACCGCTTCGCTGGTGCAGGCGCTCAAGGCTGGCGTGATTTTATTCATTGATTACGGCTTCCGGCGCAGCGAGTTTTATCACCCCGATCGCACGACCGGTACACTGATGTGCCACTACCGCCATCACGCGCATACCGATCCATTTTTGTATCCGGGTTTACAAGACATCACGGCGCACGTTGATTTCACCGCCATTGCTGAAGCGGGTGTGGCTGCCGGTGCCGAGTTGGTCGGTTACGCAACGCAGGCGAATTTTTTGCTGGCTGCGGGCATGGCCGAATTAATCGGCCAACACGACCCTGCAGACACCGTGCGTTACTTGACTTTGACCAATCAGGCACAGCGATTATTGTCCCCAGCCGAGATGGGAGAATTTTTTAAAGTGATTGGTTTTAGTAAAGGAACATTCAGTATTGACGCCCTTGAAAAAACGCGGCAACTGCCGTTGTGAGGGTGTTCCGGTTACACTTAGGCTAAATCAGCAATCAATTAAAACTGCGGGGAGAGAAAATCATGGGTCTGATGATTGGGGTTCCAAAAGAAATTTTTGCGGGCGAAAAACGCGTCGCGACGGTTCCGGAGGCGGTCGAAAAACTGATCAAGTTAGGGTTTAAAGTCTCGGTTGAAGCCAACGCCGGATTACTTGCCAATTTTGATGATGCCGCCTATCAATCCGCGGGTGCCACCGTCGTCAAGGACGCCGCAGCACTTTGGGCCGGTGCCGATATGGTGTTTAAAGTACGCGCACCGAGTGTCGAAGAAATTGCATTGATGCGCGAAGGCACCACACTGGTCAGCTTCATTTGGCCGGCTCAAAATCCGGAATTATTAAAAGCATTGGCTGCCAAAAAAGCCACTGTGCTGGCCATGGATTCGGTGCCGCGTATTTCGCGTGCACAAAAATTGGATGCACTCAGTTCAATGGCCAACATCGGTGGTTATCGCGCTGTCATTGAAGCCGCACATCACTTTGGTCGTTTTTTCACCGGGCAAATTACCGCGGCCGGCAAGGTGCCACCAGCGAAAGTATTTATCATTGGTGCCGGCGTGGCCGGATTGTCCGCCATCGGCACGTCCGCCAGTCTGGGTGCGATTGTGCGTGCCAACGATACGCGTCCCGAAGTTGCCGATCAAATTTCATCCCTCGGCGGAGAATTTGTGCCGGTGGAATATGTTGAAGAGGGCACCGGCGTGGGTGGCTACGCCAAAGTGATGAGTGAAGGGTTTCAAAAAGCGCAACGGGCAACATTTGCCAAACAGGCGCGTGAAGTGGACATCATCATTACCACCGCCTTGATCCCCGGAAAACCCGCTCCAAAATTAATTACCGCCGAGATGGTGCAGTCGATGCGCGCCGGCAGTGTGATTGTGGATATGGCCGCCGAGCAGGGTGGTAATTGTGAATTGACCGAACCCGGCAAAGTAGTCGTTAAACACGGTGTCACTATCATTGGTTATACCGATCTGGCCAGTCGTTTGTCACGCCAGTCCAGCACTCTGTATGCAACCAATTTATTCCGCCTGTCGGAAGAGCTGTGTAAAACCAAAGACGGCGTTATCAACGTCAACATGGAAGACGAAGTGTTGCGTGGCACCACGGTGGTGAAAGCCGGCGAGGTCACCTGGCCACCACCGGCACCAAAACTTTCCGCCGCGCCACCGGCTGCAGCTAAACCGGCGGCTGTCATGCCAACCGCGAAAAAGGGCCACGGTGCACCATCCGCACCCATGTCCGGTACAAAATTGTCGGTGATGTTTGTGATTGCGGCATTGATGTTTTGGTTTGTCGGTGCCAACGCTCCGGCGGCGTTCCTGGGCCACTTCACGGTGTTTGTATTGGCGTGTTTTGTTGGCTACATGGTGGTGTGGAATGTCACGCCAGCGTTGCATACACCGTTAATGAGTGTCACCAATGCCATCAGCTCGATTAT
>JAYTBF010000004.1:0-2479 GCA_043737175.1 Burkholderiales bacterium | reverse complement strand
TTATCTCCTATTTAATGGTTCTCTATGAAACTCCTTCCCTCGCAAACGGATGAAGTGTCTCTCGCCGCTTTTGGAGAGGAGGCGCGTGGCTTGCGGGTGCGCCGCGATTACTCGGTGCTGGCAAATCGGTTTGGATACGCTCTCGCACGTGGTCGAGTTCTCTCGACAGCAGTTGAGGCCGATTTCTTGAGTGCTGCCGCGTCGCCCAATAAGGTGGATTCCGGCGTGCACATGCCGATAGCTGTTAAATATTTCGCGCCAAACGACACCGGCTTGTTTGCGATAGTTGAATGCACCGTGCCCGTCGCCGAAGGCGCTGCTGTCCTACTTGAGCTAATCGTCTCTGGGAAAGAAGAAGTGAAACATATCACTGTGGAGGACATCAGCGGTGACGCGGCAAAGGCCCTACTCTGCAGTCAAGCGGGACACAACACGAGCGCGGCGCTACCGATCGTCGTTAAAGCACAACCGTGACGATTGAATCTAACGGGCGACGCTCGACATATTTTCGCCCCGCAATCCAGAATCGTTGACTAGCCCTCAGCCGCCGGCAATACACCGGCCACCGCATTCACCAATGACTCTTTGCCAAATGGCTTGAGCACCATGCCGTCATAGGCATGTTTGCCGACCAATGCCGACTCACTGGCACAAAGAATTTTTGGCACCGGCCGATCGGCACCGAGCTTTTCCTTAATTTTTGCAACCACTTTTTTGGCATCGGCAAAATTAGCATTGGCGGGATCGACCACGATGACGTCGAACTCTTCCTCAGCCATGGCTTTAAACGCGTCTTCCGCACTGACAACGGTGACCACACGATAGTCGCGCTTTTTGAGGGCGCCAGCGGCAAACATGACCTGATCGCGCGCCGCATCAATAATCAATACGCTGGCCTTTTTCGACTCGCGCAAGGAATGGCGCGTAATCAAGGTTGCATCCGTATCGTTGTCGTCCTTGGAGCCCATGATGGCCAAAATGGCTTCATTCAATTGATGCTGCGCAATCGGCTGGCGCAGATAGGCGCTGATGCCGTTTTCGCGACAGGTAATCGCGTCACCCGGCCTGCCGGTGGCGGCCAGCATGATGATGGCCGTCAGGCGGTGGAGTGTGTGTTGTTTAATGCGAAACGCCAACAAAAAACCGTCTTGAACCGGTAGTTCATTCGAGGTGATGACCAAGGGAATGGGTTTGTCGGCCTTGGCCATGCGCGTCATCAGCTCAATGGCCATGGTCGCGTTGTCGGCTTCGTAGGGATACATGCGCCAACCCTTTAACCATTCCGCAAGCTGTTTACGCTCGTCCATATTGTGGCTGACAATCAATACCGGCAAGCCGGTCAAGGTCACAAACGTTGGTCGTGATGGCGATGGTTCGTTGGCATCAAACGGGAAATCACTGGCAAATGCATAGGTCAATCCCTGTTTTCGTTCGGTGACCTCGATCTTGCCCTTGTCGTTGGCCAGGGCGCGAACAATTTGCCGGGCCATGGCAAGCCGCATGATGGCCGATGGTGGCAATGTTTTGGTAATTGTCGCGCTGCGGTTGATGTGCTCGATTGAAAATGCCAGATGAATTTTTTGTTTCTCGGTGTACTCCGGGGAAATGCTGAGCGTGATTTCCGATGGTTTGTCTGCGGCCACTGCCGCGACAGAAATACCAGCCAACGCACAGTCGATCAGATTTCGCAACGCAAGCATCAGCCTGGCGCCATCGCCGGCCAATTTATCCGGCACATCCTGCTCGACACGGACCCGCAACTGCACATTTCGATTTTCAGCGTGCAGGGCGACACTGGCGATGAGTGTCGCCACACTTTCACGCAACCGAAAGGCGCTTGGCTCCAACACGATTGGGGTGCCTTCAATCCGCGAAAAATCCAGCAAACCGGCAATTGAGTCAAATGCAGTGGTCGCAGCATTTTCTACACGGCGAAATTCGCCCAGCAATTGGCTCGGTAATTCAAGTTGTTCGCCGCGTAACACCGCGCTACCGGCACCTTCAAGTGTGACCACCAACTCGTGGGCAATTTTTTCGATCAAAGACATTTGCGCGGCAGCCAATCCCGAGGCGGATTTGCCGTCGTCTGCTGCAAGCGCCGCGCGGGCAATTTTTAAATGAAACAGATGCATGCGACCGGCAATACCGGTTGTGCCATCCACCGCGAGCGACGCCTGAGCCACGGTTTCGCCGGTGGCAAGTTGGAAATCAAGTTGGTCGTGCTGGTTGCTGTCACCGTTGGCGTCGAGCGGAAAATACAGCGGGCCGATTCGTCGTTCGGTTGCCAAAGATGCCGCTTCAAATAATTCGGCACAACCGGTGCCCACCATCGATTGTGGGGCCTCGACGATATTGAATAATTTACAAAACGCGTTGTTGATCATCTCGATGCTGCCATCTGGACCTTCAACCACGCAGGCGTCGGATACGTTTTCGACCAGATCCAACAAATGCGTGCCTTGTACATTGGCCGCCGTTT
>JAYTBF010000003.1:0-6169 GCA_043737175.1 Burkholderiales bacterium | reverse complement strand
ATCGCTTGCCGGTGATTGAAGCGGTGAATTTGGCCATCGACGTATTGCGCGCGCTCGACTATGCACACCAACGCTCAACGCTGCATTGCGACCTGAAGCCGGGCAATATCATGGTCGCCGCCAATGGCGTGGCCAGGGTGACTGACTTTGGCATCGCACAACGGACTGACCACCAACGCACCGATCGTCCGCCAAAATCGACTGCGCCGGGTGTCACGTTACCCGGCTTTTCCGGCACACCAACCTATCTGGCGCCGGAGATTGCCACGGGCGCAGTGCCGACCGTTGCGTCGGATTTATTTTCCCTGGGCATTGTCTTGTACGAAATGTTGTGTGGCACCCCGCCCATCTTTGGCATGAGTGCGCTCGACACCATTCGCGGCATGGCCGCCGCTGATTTTGACGCGGTTGCCAGCCGTAACGAATCGATTGACCCCAAGCTCAATCAAATCGTCATGCGCACGATCTCGAAAAACCCCGCCGACCGTTATGCCTGCGCCGAAGACTTGATCTGTGCGCTCGGCGATTATTTGGTCCCGGGCGGAAAATCCGAAACAAACGACGAGGACAACGACGAGGCCGACCGCGGTGGCGAATCATCCGCGACACTGGAATTTTTACTGCAGCGGATGCGATTCAAGAGCGACTTTCCGGTGTTATCCGGGGCGGTTTCGGCGATCAATCAAATCATCGCCTCGGAACGTGAACCCACCAGCAAGCTGGCCAATATCATTCTCACCGATGTGGCGCTCACCAACAAAATATTGCGGGTCATTAATGCCGCACGATATAACCGTTTCGGCGGCTCGATCAGCACCGTATCGCGCGCGGTATTACTGCTCGGCTTTGATACCGTCAGAAACATTGCCCTGTCGCTCGTCTTATTTGAGCATCTGCAAAACCGCAGTCAAGCAGATGACTTGCAAGACATCATCGGCGGCTGTTTTTTCAGCAGTGTGCTGGCAGTCGAACTGGCCAAGCAGCTTGGCCGTGCCGACGCCGAGGAAATGGCCATTTGCGCCATGTTTCATTCACTTGGCAAATTAGTGGCGACGTTTTATCTGCACGACGAGGCACAACAAATAGCCGGTGTGGCGCAGACGAAAAAACTGAGTGACGATCGTGCCTCCAAAGAAGTGATTGGTGTGAGTTATTCGATGCTCGGCGTAGGCGTCGCACGCCATTGGAAACTACCGCCGGCCATTATTGCCAGTATGCCGCCTTGCGAAAACGAAACCATCACCGCAACCTTTTATGACCGCGAACCGGCGCGGGTGATTGCCAGTTGCGCCACCGAAATCGCCAACCTGACGGTGCGTGCCGACGCCGGCAGTCGGCGAACCATTCTCAAAAAAATCGTCGCCAAATATGCCAAAGCGATGCGACTTTCTCCCGACGCACTGGCGCGCGCCGTCAGCAGCGCCAGTGATCGATTCAAAATTGATTCGGCCACCATCGGCCTGCGCTGCCGCACCAACAAACTTGCGCAAGAAGCCAGCCAAATGGCGGCGACATTACGCGACGACCCGACCATTGAGCGCACCCAATCGTTCGCGATGTTGGACGCTGCCGACCAGACTGCCGAGACGGCATCGGCGCCGATTCCAGGCGAAATCGCCGCGTCAGCCTTGCCCGCCACCGACGATCAGCGTGCACAATTGCTGGCCGGAATTCAAGACATTACCGACACACTCGCCGGTGAATACGATTTGAATCAAGCGCTGCGCATGATTCTGGAAACCATTTATCGCGGCGCACAATTTGATCGGGTGCTGCTATTTTCACGCGCGGCAAACGGCTTGACGATGAATTGTCGTCACGCCATCGGTCAGGATGCGGACAAATTGATCAGCGAAGGTCTTTCGATTTCACTACCGCCGGAAAAAACCGTTTTCTACGGGGCGATTAGCCGGGGTGCTGACGTCTCGATCGACGACCTCTCCAGCCCAAAGATTGCACCGCTCATGCCATCCTGGTACAGCAAGCGGCTGGGTGCCCGCGGCATGTTGCTGATGCCATTGGTGATCAAGTCTCGAACCATTGGATTGATTTATGCCGACCGGCAAATCAAATCCGTCAATATTGACGAAGCCGACCTGAGATTGCTGCGGACATTGCGCAGCCAAGCCCTAATGGCAATTCGTCTAAAAGAACACGGCTAACAAACAACGCCACCAATTTCGCAAAACGGGAATCACACGGGCGTTTGACATTCCGGCAATCGAACCAAAGCCCGCGTCATAGAAAATGGAAACGGCCTGTTTAAGCCATCATCCAATGATAAATTGCTTGAATAGCGCATGGATACGGGTTCCTTAGGTTAAATTCCAGTTGATCCGTTTCGTTCATCCCGACGTTGGTTTTTTCATCGATTGATTAATTTGTCGGTCGATCGCTTGTTCAATGTGAGCGCATCAGTCGCAAATTTAATTTGAACAAGAAGTGGAACGGCCCATCGCTCGTTCAAAATTAACATTTATTCATTTTTTTGCTCGTTGGATGTTAATGCAGACAAACTAACTGATAATCTGAGTTATGCAAATCGCACCTTTCCGCGCCATACCGCCGCGCTCCTCTAAGCAACCTAGCACCACCCTGCGGCGGGCGATTTTGTTGCGGGTGACGCTGATTGTCACCGTCACCGCCGCACTCGTCAGTGCCGGCTTTATCACCTTTGGATTACAGCCGTTAACGGAACGCATCGCCAAAAGCCAGTTCACCGTCGCTGCTTCGGGCGTCGAGGCGAGCCTCGATGCGACCTTTTCCCATGCGATTGAATTGTTGTCGATGGGTCGCGGCTGGATCGATGGGGTCGCGCCCGATCTGGAAAACCCACAAGCCTTTAATCAAATATTTCGTCCCGTGCTTTTTGCTTTGCCACAAGTCACCTCGATTGTCGCCGGCACTGACAACGGTCAAGGCTGGCTGCTATTACAACGACCGGATGGCCAATGGCGAAACCGCATGACCGATGTACCAAAATACGGCAAACGGCATCTGTTTTTCGACCAACAAACGGACGGCCGTGTAATCAGCGAATGGCGGGAGATCGACTACGATCCGCGCAAACGGCCGTGGTTCATCGGTGCCATAAAAAATAGTCGTGATGTGTATTGGACGCCACCGTATGTCTTTTTTACCACCGGCGACCCCGGCATAACCGCCTCAACAAAAATAGTCCTGAAGGATGGCCGCAATTTTGTCATCGGCTTCGACCTGATGTTGCGTGATCTGTCACAAACGACGATGCGTGCCAGTGTTGGCACGCGTGGTTTCGCGCTGGTGATGACAGACGATAACCGCGTGCTGGCCATGCCGGCACCACCAGCCGGCGTGAGTCAGACGGAGTGGTTAAAGAAAATCCTCGGACCAGCCATGGAATTGCCGTTACCGGCAATCCGCGCTGCGCTTAACCACAAAGCAGTTGGTAATCAGGCAACATCCGAGATTTTGCGTTTTTATCTGGGCAGCGAGGAATGGCTGGGACGTATCCAGAAATACCCCTTGGGAGACCAGATGCTTAGAGTGATTACCCTGGCCCCGGCCGACGATTTTGCGCCCGGGTGGACAACACTTGGCATCGCCATTTCATCCGGGATGTTATTGATTCTATTGATCGCGCTGCTGATATTGCGACGATACGCCCAACGTATAGCGGAACCGCTGGAACAATTGGCGTCAGCTAGTGAGCGCATGGGCAAACTCGATTTTCAAAAGTCGCCAATCGTCGAGAGTCCGATTGAGGAGGTGCGACTACTCGCCAGCGCGCAAGAAAATATGCGGGTGCTGTTGCAAAATAATCAACAAACATTAGCCGACCAAGCACAAAAATTAAGGCGTCAAATCGTCGTCCAGCGCGAAGCCGAAGCCCGTCTCAGGGAAAGTGACGCCTACAACAAAGTATTGTTTATTGACTCGCGCATTCCGTTGGTGGTGCTTGACGCCGCAACGCGGCAGTTTGTCGATTGTAATCCTGCGGCCGTCGGCATTTACCGCGCTGCCAACCGCGAAGCCGTGCTCAAACTGACATTTGCGGACGTGTCCGCCCCGTTTCAATACGATGGCACGCCGTCTGCTGACGCGGCCGAAGCGCATATATTGCGGGCGATGCGCGATGGTGAACATCTGATTGAATGGCGTCTTCGTGATCCGGACGGACGCGAGTGGGACGCCGAAATTCACTTGATGCGATTCCAACACGCCGGCCACGCATTATTGCAATTCAGCCTGCAAGACATTACCCAGAAAAAAGCCGCCGCCACTGAAATCGCCCGCTTGGCCTTCTATGATACGTTGACCAATCTGCCGAACCGCCGACTATTGTCGGATCGATTGCAACACGCGCTGACGGTCAGCATGCGCACCGGGCTCAAGGGGGCGTTGTTATTTATTGATTTGGATCATTTCAAGGACTTGAACGACACCTATGGCCACGACCATGGCGACATGCTGCTGCAACAAGTCGCAATACGTCTGGTCGAATGTATTCGCGCCATCGATACCGTTGGACGATTTGGCGGTGATGAATTTTTGGTGATGCTCGAAGACTTAAGTGACGATGCCCTGAGCGCCGCACAACAGGCAGAGGTGATCGGCCAGAAAATTTTCGATGCACTGAATATGCCCTACGATGTGGCCGGTCGTCAACACTACAGTTCACCAAGCATCGGTATAGCCTTGTTTGCGAATGCGGGGGACACCGTCGATGAGCTCATTAAACGTGCCGACGTGGCGATGTACCAGGCCAAATCCGCCGGCCGCAATGCGATTCGGTTTTATGACCCACGCATCCAAATAAAATTGAATGACCGCGCCGCGATGGATTCGCATTTGCGGCAGGCGTTGGTGCGCAATGAACTGGTGCTGCAATACCAGATCCAAGTCGACGATCAATCAAAAATCGTCGGCGCGGAGGCATTAGTGCGCTGGAATCACCCCTTAAATGGCAGGATGCCGCCCAATGACTTCATTCCTTTGGCAGAGGAGTCAGGCCTGATCGTCAGCATTGGCGCCTGGGTGCTGCGAACGGCATGCCAGCATTTGGTTCGCTGGGCAACCGAACCGGACAAAGCAACATGGGTGCTGGCGGTGAATGTCAGCAGCCGACAATTCCGGCACCCTGAATTTGTGACAGTGGTGCGATCAATTTTGGATGAAACCGGCGCCAATCCCCGCCTGCTCAAAATTGAACTAACCGAAAGCATGTTGCTTGATGACGTCGAAAACACCATATACAAAATGATGCAATTACGCAAAACAGGTGTGCGTTTTGCGCTGGATGATTTTGGCATCGGCTACTCATCACTTTCCTACCTGAAACGCCTGCCGCTGGACGAATTAAAAATTGATCAGTCGTTCGTGCGGGATGTGCTCTCGGATGCTAACGATGCGGCCATTGCCTGCGCCATTATCACCATTGCACAAAGTCTGGGCATGAATGTGATTGCGGAAGGCGTCGAAACCAACGCCCAACGCACATTTCTCACCACACATGGATGTAAGCTCTTTCAGGGCTTCCTATTTGGCAGGCCGCAAAATTTTGACAATCCTTCGGCGCGAAAATAACATCCACACATATGCGCCGGTTGCAGCTGCGACAATCCATTAAAATACTGGCCATGCCCACGAGTAGATCAAAATTGCATTGTGACCGGCCATCACTGCAAGCGCACCCACCGCGGCGTGGCATCAGACTGACATGAGTGCCAGCCGATTAACCAAACAGCCTTTTCAGGAATTCACATGACCACCCCCAATTATCCGGTAGCGCAACGGATGCGAAACGTGTCGTCATCCGCGATTCGCGATTTGCTCATACGCGCAGCCGAACCCGGCATGCTTTCGCTCGCCGGCGGATTGCCGGCTCCGGATCTATTTGATTTTGCCGGGCTCGCCAAGGCCAGTACCGAAGTCATGCAGGACGCACCGGTGGCGGCTCTGCAATACGGCGTCACTGCCGGCCAATCGGATTTACGTCAGGCGCTGACCGCCGTGATGCAAAAACGTGGCGCAAGCGTCGATGCGAGCGAAATTATTGTTACCACCGGCTCCCAACAAGGAATTGATTTAATGGCGCGGGTGATGTTGGATGTGGATGACGTGGTGTGTATCGAACGACCATCCTATCTGGCGGCGATTCAAACCTTTGCGCTTGCACAAGCCAAATTTG
>JAYTBF010000002.1:0-6177 GCA_043737175.1 Burkholderiales bacterium | reverse complement strand
GCGCCCAGACCAATAATGAAACTCGTTTATGCACGCCGCTTTCGGAGTGCAAAATGCCCAAACAGCTCGTGGATGTTAGCGTTTGATCAATCGACTGGATTTCACTCACGGTCGGCACCACGTTACGGCCACACTGCTCACACGCGGCCACGGCCACGCCCTGCCAATGCAATACTCTTTTTTCGGCGCGCTCGGCGTCCAATTTCAACGTGCTGCGGCAGGCGCGCAGCGGAATCACCGCCGTGACCCCCAACTCCACTGCTTTTTGAATAATCAAATCCATCTTGTCGCCGGTGGCGAGGGCTTGCATCAAGGTCACATCAAGCGGCGACTCGCGTTGCGTCACATGCCAAGCGGTGATTTCAACCTGGATGTTACGTTTGTCGATGGTTTTGATCACCGCCGTTGCTTCACCCGGAGCTGGATCACCCGCGCCGTCGAACAACGTGATGGCGTCACCTTCCACCAATCGCAACACCCGCACGTGGCGTGCACATTCATCATCAAGCACAATGGATTGCGGGAAGTCTTGGCGTGGCAACAACGATCGGCAATAAAAACGCGGGGGCATGGTGTTTAAACGATCCATTGAAATATTAAAAAAACGCGCTCAAGCCGAATCAAAATCTCTGTCGGCCCAATCGGTTTGGCGTACTAAGCGGCACACAAACAATCGCAGCCCTTAACCATCACCCTAGCAGTTTGTTGAAATTCGTCGCGAGCGAAGGTCAGGCAAGGCGGAAAGCGGCGAAAAACCGGAATGTATGCGGTATACATGAGGATTTTGAGCCACTTTCCAACGCTGCATCACCGAGCGCAGCAGAATTTCAACAAACTGCTAGTAGGTCATGGCCGCCGCATTCAGCAAACCGGCTGCAATCGAAATGGCCGCCAGAAAAATGCCACTCGCTTCTTTGCCCGCCGGGATGTCCCGCACAATATTGGGCAGGGTGATGCGCGCAATCACAAACACCACCAGCTGCACCATCAACGCGATGGTCGCCCAAACAATGAGGTCGATGATATTCACGCTGCTGCGGATGGCCGACGCCAGCGGCAACACCATGCCGATGATGGTGCCCGACAGGCTATAGGCGGCGGCAATATTTCCCTCGCGAATCAAGGGAAACTCATGGTACGGCGTAATGCGCACATAAATGGCGATAAAGGCCGCCAACAATGCGCCGGCGACGGCTAGGTGAATCAGGAAATCATCCAATCCGGAAAACGATTGCATCAATTGATATTGCGCCATGATTATTCACTCTCTCTCAATCTACGATCAAACAAAATAGTGCGGCAAAAAACGACTGGTGTTTTTGGTGATGGGTGATTCATCTTCACGAATGCCAATGCCCGCCGCCTCATCACCGATGATCCAACTGCCAACCACCATGTAATTATTTTCACCATTGGTGGGGAAATTTGGTACCGGATGATACCCCTGATAAATGAATCCCTCTTCACCATACTCACCCGGCGTATGAATTTCTCCGGACTGGGCATAGATGCCAATATTGGCACCCTCACGCGACAACAACGGTTTTTTGACAAAGTCGGTGGCAAATTTTTGCGGCTCAAAATAAGCCGGTAATAAATTCGGGTGATCCGGAAACAACTGCCAAAGAATCGGCAGGATGGCTTTGTTTGACCATAACATTTTCCACGGCGGCTCAATGATGCGGGTGTCACCGGTCAAAGTGTTTTTCCCAAACGCCTCATGCACCATCCACTCCCACGGGTACAACTTGAATAAGGTGGTGATGGCGTTATTTTGTTCATCAACAAATCGTTTGCCGATCGCATCCCACCCGATCTGTTCAATGTCGATGTAACGCTCGGTGATGCCGGCTTGAATCGCGACATCACGCATGTAGTCAAGATTACCCAGATCTTCTTCACTGTCTGCGCAGGTAAAATGCACCGTTTTGTCGCCGACCTTGTCACCCGCTTTGTCACCCGCATTTACGATGTACTGCCACTGGGCAATCAACTTTTCGTGAATACTATTAAATTGATCCGCGCCCTTTTTGACCTCCTGCAACCAATACCATTGCGCCACACTCGCTTCAATTAACGAGGTTGGGGTATCGGCGTTGTACTCGAGCATTTTCGGGGGAGATCGTCCATCCCAAGACAAATCAAAGCGGCCAAATAACGTGGCGGCGTCGTTATTCCATGAGTCGATCACCAGCGGCACAAACTCGCGCGGAATGGCAAAAGAATCAAACAGATCATGATCAATCACGTGTTGGCCGGCCTCGATACACATTTGATGCAATTCATTGGTGGCCACTTCCAGCATATCAACTTCACCACTGGTCAGGGCATAACAAGCGCGCTCATCCCAATAAATGCCGTCGATCGAATGAAAGCCAAAACCGACCTCTTCCATTTTTTGCGGCCAGTCGGGGCGCGGGATCAGATTTTCGCGCTTCATGGGGCCTGAAGAATCTTGTACATGAATGTGGATGGCGACCAGCCGCCCGACGCGTCGCCCGGGTTGCCGATTGATGTTGCCATTGCGTATTTTGGAATTTCCCCGGCGACTTCATAACCCATCGCCGCATATAAAAGCTGCCCGGCCGAATTGGTTTCGGTATCCAACACCAATAATGACCGGCCTGCAGCCCGCGCGTGTTGCTCAATTGCCAACATCAATTGGCGGGCCACGCCTTGTTGCCTTGCGCGGGAGTGCACCAACACTTTTTGCACCTCGGCGCGATGACGTGCGTTCGGCTTGGTGGCGAGAGCGAGCTGCCCGGTGCCGACCATTTGATCACCTTGCCGGGCCACCAGTAACGTGCAATTTCCCGCTATTACTTCGGCGGCCACGCCTTGCCAATAGCGCCCAATATCGTCCTCAGCAATCGGCAGAATGTAACCCACCGATGCGCCGTTTTCGGTGGCATCACGCAACAACAAACCGAGATCAACGTGATCTTGTGGGCTGAGCCTGGTTAATGATTCAATCGTAATCATCAGCCGGAGGCGCTGCGACCAAAATCTCGACGGGCGGTCTTCGTCCACCAAAAATGTAACCGAAACTTCATTCTCATCACGATTACCATTGATTACAACAAATATTTTGCACGCAGGGTAACGCCATTTGTTTCGTTTCCTTGCAAGTGCATTGCCATGTCAATCGACGGGCAATGCAAAATGCGGGATGTTTTCGAATTTGATCCACTACCCAATGAATTTTCTCCAATAATCCAAAAGCGCACCGACCTCTTCACGCGTACGAAACGCTCTGGTAAAAACTTCTTGAGATGTTGTATTGATTGGCTTCAAAAATTCATTCCGATTAAGTATATTCGTTCCTGCAGTTGTCCACGCTAGCGCCAGAAAATGTGCGGGAAATGTCGGCTTGCGAGAGCCCCATAATTCCAGCGCGTTGACTAAAAGCCGTACGACCAATTCAACGCGCTCTCTCTTGAGTTGCCTAGGGAGCATCGATATTGAGCCTATATACCAATAGCTGGCAACATTAATTCTGCGCCCAGCTTGCGCAATATCGTAATATTCTATGGATTCCTCGTCTTTATGTCCCCTTCGAAGAGCCATGTAGGTGGTTCTTTTAAGCGGCCAAATATCAATGCCTCCAATAACTTTGCCGTTATAGGTGGCCAAAAAATTTCCTTGTGGATAGGCATTCCACCAACTTAGGACCTGCTCAATATTTGTAACCCCAACGACCTGACCATTCTTTTCGTAGCGCTCCGTAATTGATAAGTCCTCAATATCTTTCTCGGACACCGCGCACCGAAATTTGAGCTTTGAATCACTGGCGAATTTCGTAAGCATTGGTGTTTCTGGCCCTGGAATTGGCAAATCTGCTTTCAGCGTTTGCCACCACCGCCTTGCGAACCAAACTGTGGCCGCCAGCAAAACTAAAAAGGTCGACACCATCAAGAGTACTTCGGCAAAATTGGGAAATGCGGCAACCAAACCAGAAAAGTAATTCATGACGAATCTGTCCAAAAATTGCCCAAAAAAATGCTCTGCAATTCTTGATAGCGGCCAAGTAAAAAGGATAGTAAAACCAAGCGGAACTATAGTGTTTATCGTGCGTTTTTTAGATCGATTGACTCGATTCACGCTACCTCCCAATTTTTTTGTATAAATTGCCACTTTGGTGCCCAGACTAAGCACACTGGCGTCCATTATAATTCCAGCTTCCCTTTGCCATTTCATATTTTGCCCTTGCCGCCATGACCCAAGCCACCCAACCTTCCCGAGCCGACATTACCAACGCCATCCGCGCCCTTTCGATGGATGCCGTCCAAAAAGCCAATTCGGGACACCCCGGCGCGCCCATGGGCATGGCCGAAATCGCCGAAGTGTTGTGGCGTCATCACCTATCCCATAACCCTAAAAATCCACTATGGGCCAATCGTGACCGCTTTGTCCTTTCCAACGGCCACGGCTCGATGTTGATGTATTCGTTGTTACATCTGACCGGCTACGATTTGCCGATGGAAGAAATCAAAAACTTCCGTCAGTTGCATTCCAAAACCGCCGGCCACCCCGAGTACGGCATCACACCGGGCGTAGAAACCACCACCGGCCCTCTCGGTCAGGGCCTCGCCAATGCGGTCGGCATGACGATTGCGGAACGTGAGCTTGCACGCAGCTTTAACCGCGACGGCTTAAATATTGTTGACCACCACACCTACGTGTTTGCCGGCGACGGCTGTCTGATGGAAGGAATATCACACGAAGTATGTGGATTGGCCGGCACCTTGGGTCTGGGCAAACTCATTTTGTTTTATGACGACAACGGTATTTCGATTGACGGCAAAGTGGAGGGCTGGTTTCGCGACAATACCCCCATGCGTTTTGCCGCCTACGGCTGGAATGTCATTCCGAATGTGGATGGCCACAACGCCGACGCCATTGATGCCGCGATTGCCGAAGCCAAATCGCAAAACAGCAAACCGACCCTGATTTGCTGCAAGACCATCATCGGCAAAGGCGCGCCGAATCTGGCGGGCACCGACAAGGTACACGGCGCGGCTCTGGGTGACAAAGAAATTGCGGCAACACGGCAAGCGATTGGCTGGAAACACGCCCCGTTTGAAATTCCAAACGATATCTACGACGCATGGAATGCCACCCACAAAGGCGCAGCCGTTGAGGCCCAATGGAATGCGGTGTTTACGGCTTATCAACACGCCCATCCTGAACTCGCCAAAGAATTCACGCGTCGTATGGCCGGCGAGTTACCGGCCAATTTTGGCAAGATCGCCGACAATGTCGTCGCCAAAGCTGTGGAAAAGGCCGAAACCGTGGCCACCCGCAAAGCCTCACAAATTGCCATCGAAGGTTTTGCAGCCCACCTGCCGGAAATGCTCGGCGGCTCGGCGGATTTGACCGGCTCGAATCTGACCAACTGGAGCGGCAGCAAAGCACTATCCGCAACACAGGGCGGCAATTACATCAACTACGGCGTGCGCGAATTTGGCATGACCGCAATCGTCAATGGCCTCGCGTTGCACGGCGGCTTTATTGCTTATCACGGCACTTTCCTCACCTTCAGCGACTACTCACGCAATGCATTACGCATGGCTGCACTGATGAAGATTCGCAATATCGCCGTCTTCACACACGACTCCATCGGCCTTGGTGAAGATGGCCCGACACACCAATCGGTTGAACACATCGCCAGCTTGCGCTTGATTCCGAATATGGATGTGTGGCGACCGTGTGACACCACTGAAGCAGCGGTGGCCTGGGGCAGCGCGCTGGCGCGGCAAAACGGCCCGACCTGTTTGATCTATTCACGGCAAAATTCGCCGTTTCAAATTCGCGATGCCGCCACCGTTGAAAACATCGCCCGCGGTGGCTATGTGTTGTCGCGTGAACAAGGCACCGTATTCGCCGTCATCATCGCCACCGGCACCGAAGTTTCACTCGCCATGGAAGCGCAAAAAACACTCGACGCCGAAGGCATTTATGTGCGTGTGGTATCGATGCCCTCAACTTATCAATTTGACAAACAAAAAACCGATTACAAAAACGAGGTATTGCCTGCCGGTATTCCGCGTGTGGCAATCGAAGCCGGTGTCACCGACACCTGGCGCAAATATGTGGGACTCGATGGCGTGGTCATCGGCATTGATACCTTTGGCGAATCGGCTCCGGCTCCGGTACTGTACAAACACTTTGGTATTA
>JAYTBF010000001.1:0-6192 GCA_043737175.1 Burkholderiales bacterium | reverse complement strand
GCCAATTATTTGATGCTGATCGACTGACGATCTACACCATGTCGGAGGATGGTTCGGCGATTGTTTCCAAGGTGAAGTCCGGCTTGACCTCCTTTAAGGATATTAAGCTGCCACTTTCGGAGAGTTCGATTGCCGGTTGTTGTGCGCTAAATAAACGTTTTATGAATATCAAGGATGTTTACGATGACGCGGAGCTGAAAAGCTTTTCGCCAAATCTGGCATTTTTGAAAGCGGTTGACCAACGGACCGGTTATCGCACCAAACAGATGATGGTGGTGCCGATTATTTCCAGTGATGCCAGTGGTGGTTTGGGCGATCTGGCCGGAGTCATTCAGGTTATTAATCATTTGCCGGGAACACCGTTCCCGCCGCTCGCCGAAGAAGGCTTGCTCGAGCTGTCAAAGACCCTTGCCATCGCATTCCGGGTTCGCCAGCAGATTCCTTCACAAATTAAGTCTAAGTTTGAATTTTTAGTCGTTGACAATATTATTTCCGAAGGGGAGCTCGAACTGGCGACCCGCACCGCCAGACGCAAGAACAAAAATGTTGAAGACATTTTGATCGATGAGTTTCAGGTGAAAGCGGCCGCCATCGGTGCCGCACTGGCAAAATATTTTGGGGTGGATTACGAGCCGCACAAGCCGGATCTGGTCAAACCGATCGACTTGCTGAAAAATTTGAAGCGTGATTATTGTGAATCATCCAACTGGATACCGGTTGATGATTCAAAGGCGGGAATCGTCATCATGACCACCGATCCGGAGCATACAAAAAGCTCGCGGGTGGTCGAGAATATTTTCCCGAAGTCAAAAATTATTTATCGAGTCTGTACATCGCGGGACTTTATGTCCACACTCGGACACTTATTCGGTGCCGCGGATGGCTCCTCTACCGAAGACATTGGTGATCTGCTGTCGAGTCTGGACGATGACCCGGAATTTCAGGACACCGGCGCCGACGAAGTCTCTGCGGCGGCCGACAATGAGTTGGTCAAGCTGGTCAACAAAATTATTATTGATGCCTACAACCAGGGTGCATCAGATATTCATATCGAGCCACTGCCGGGCAAAGGCAAAACCGGTATTCGCTTCCGTAAGGACGGATCACTGGCACCCTATATTGAAGTGCCGTCGAGTTATCGCAGTGCATTGGCCGCGCGTCTAAAAATCATGTGTGATTTGGATATTTCCGAAAAGCGCAAGCCGCAAGACGGTAAGATCAAATTTAAGAAATACGGTCCGCTGGATATCGAGTTGCGGGTCGCAACCATTCCAACGGCGGGTGGTGTTGAAGATATTGTCATGCGTATTTTGGCGGCGGGTGAACCCATCCCGCTTGAAAAGCTGGGTCTGACCACCAAAAACCGCGACAACCTGGTGAAGGCGATTGCCAAACCCTACGGTTTATTTTTTGTGTGCGGGCCGACCGGTTCGGGTAAAACGACCACGTTACATTCCGTGCTGGGTTCGCTGAATACACCGGACACCAAAATTTGGACTGCTGAAGACCCGGTTGAGATCACGCAAAAAGGTTTAAGGCAGGTTCAGGTCAATAAAAAAGTGATTGATTTTCCGGCTGTCATGAAGGCGTTTTTGCGCGCCGATCCAGACATCATCATGGTCGGTGAAATGCGCGACGCAGAAACAACCCACATTGGTATTGAAGCCTCGCTGACCGGCCATTTGGTGTTCGCCACCTTGCACACCAACTCGGCGCCGGAAGCGATTATTCGGCTGTTGGATATGGGCATGGATCCGTTTAACTTTGCCGATGCGCTGATTGGAATTCTTGCGCAGCGACTGGCGAAACGGTTATGTAAGTGCAAGACGCCGTACACACCGGAACAAGAGGAAATGAAGCAGTTTATGCACGAATACACCAATGATTTGCGGCAAACGGGGCCGTGGATCAAGGATTCGCAAGGTGAAGCGAAAAAACTCTACGAGTATTGGCTGAAGGAATACGGCAAAGACGGAAAATTGACATTCTTTAAGCCGGTCGGATGTGATACTTGTGGCGGCACCGGTTACAAGGGGCGTGTTGGATTGCACGAATTGATGGTTGCGACCGATCCGATTAAAAAACTTGTGCAGGAAAAGGCGCGTGTTGCCGAGATATTTGTCAAGTGTGTGGAAGACGGCATGTCCACCCTGAAAATGGACGGCATGGAAAAAGTAATGATGGGTGTCACGGATATGAAGCAGGTCCGATCCGTGTGTGTGAAATAGGCTTGCTCAATTCAAAATAACCAAATTAGCGGACCGTCAAAATTTCCCATGACAGCTCAAGCTGAGGCGCAAGATATTTCGCGAAACAATCCCGGCGACGGGGAGAGTAGTAAACTTTTTACGTCGTTAGATTATTTAAATCGGATCGGTGTTGCGCTCAGTCAAGAGCGAAACCTCGACAGGTTGTTGGAAACTATTCTGACTGCTGCAAAAACGATCACCAGCGCGGATGGTGGCACCTTGTATCGTTTGGTTGACGATAAATTAAAATTCGAAATTGTTCTCAACGACAGTCTAAAAATTGCCATGGGTGGCACTTCGGCGGCTCCGGTGCCGTTTTACCCTATTCCACTTCATTCAGCCGACGGCAAGCCAAACAATAGCATGGTCGCCGCCTATGCGGCGCTGCAGGATGAAACGGTCAATATCGCCGACGCCTACACGGCAAAAGGATTCGATTTCACCGGTACACGTGCCTTCGACAATAAAACCGGTTATCGCTCCACTTCTTTTTTGACGATCCCGATGAAGAATCATGAAGGTGAAATCATCGGTGTGTTGCAGCTTCTAAATGCGCTGGATGCGGCAGGCAATGTCACCACCTTTACGGTTGAAGACCAACGTCTTGCCGAGTCACTCGCATCACAGGCGGCGATCGCGGTAACCAACCGTATGTTGATCACCCAGCTCGAAATGTTGTTTGAGTCATTAATCGAATTGATCAATACTGCGATCGACGAAAAATCGCCATACACTGGCGGCCATTGTGAACGGGTACCGACCCTTACGATGATGTTGGCTGATGCCGCATCAAAGGTGACGGAGGGCCCACTCGCCGACTTTTTGATGACCGACAAAGACCGTTATGAATTAAAAATTGCTGGTTTGTTACATGATTGTGGAAAAATCACGACACCGGTTCACGTTGTTGATAAAGCAACCAAACTTGAAACCATTTTTGATCGTGTCCATTTTGTGGCGCAACGATTTGAAATTTTGAAACGTGACGCGGAAATTAAAATGCTCCGCGCGAAAATTTCGGCAATGGAATCGGGGGATGAAGCATCAGCCGTTCGCGCCAAGCAAGATTTCACCATGCGGATCAAGCAACTTAATGATGATCAGGAATTCGTGCGGCGGGTAAATGTTGGTGGTGAACGAATGAGCGCAGAAGATCAGGAGCGGGTAAATCGGATCGCGGCCTATTCATTCAAGGATGAGAAGGGCCATAAGGCCCCATTCTTGACCGACGAGGAGCGCGCCAGTCTGAATATCCCGTACGGGACGTTATCGCAGCCAGAACGCGAAATTATTAATCACCATATCGTCGCCACCATCAAAATGCTCGAAGCCCTCCCTTGGCCGAACCACTTGAAGCGGGTCCCTGAATACGCCGGCGGTCACCACGAACGCATGGATGGAAAAGGCTATCCGCGCGGCCTTACGCGTGAACAAATGAGTGTGCAGGCCCGAGTGATGGGCATTGCCGACATATTTGAAGCACTGACCGCCAAGGATCGTCCGTACAAGCCCGGCAAAACGCTTTCCGAATCGTTACACATCCTTGGCAAGTTCAAGTTAAACGGCCATATTGACCCGGATCTTTTTGACGTCTTTGTCAGGGAAAAAATCTATCTCAAGTACGCTGAGCAATTCCTTGATCAGGCGCAAATTGATGAGGTTGATGAGGCGATGATTCCGGGTTATTCACAGTAGCCCTTTGTTCGCCTGCTTGCTAATCAAGCAATCGTTCCATCCAATTTTTTAAAATCCCGCAGTTTTTGCCGAACCGGCGGAAATGGACAATGGCGTTCATTCAAGGGTGACAAAATACGGCATGGAATTACGAAATGCGCGCGGCAGCCTACTTGACTGGCTGACGATTGAGTGCGGTAGCGCACATTTTGTGGTCGTTGCGTTAATTGAAAACGCGAGTTCCCCCATAATCAATTCGCATTGTATTCCTCAACGCAGGACACTTTTCTCGTAAGTCGTTGAATTTGTGTATTTATTTTAGCTTTAGGTATGATCAGCATATTTTTTATAGGCCGATTGAGGAATGGCACCTAAAAGTTGGCATGGGCATTGCGTTTGTAATTCTTGAACACATCGCGATGTGTTTTGAAATACAGCAATTTCAATTAACTAGTTAATGGAGAAATATTATGATGAAGAAAGCACAACAGGGTTTTACCCTGATCGAACTGATGATCGTGGTTGCGATTATCGGTATCTTGGCTGCAGTAGCGATTCCTGCGTATCAGGACTACACGGCCAAGGCGCAAGCGTCTGAAGCGTATACGTTGCTCGCCGGTTTGAAGACCCCAGTCGTTGAAAATATCTCAGCGGTCGGCATCGCCACAGCCTGCGCCACCGCGCAATATCCGACAGCTACTCTGGCGGGTAAGTCTGTTGCAACCGTTGTTATCGCCCCAGCTGCTGTGGCAACAAGCTGCCTGATGACCGCAACTTTCAGAACTGCTGGTGTAAATACCAAGCTTCTTACTGGTGCAGCTGGTGCAATTGTGACCATGCGTTATGATTCACTTACTGGGTTGTGGGAGTGCGGCACCGATTTGACAGCAAGTGTGCGGAATAAAGCGTGTGATGCAGCCGCGTTGACATAATTGGTCTTGTTAGTGACCAAAGCATGTTAAAAAAGGGCGGATCAAAGATCTGCCCTTTTTTTAAAACTTGCTGCTAAAGCGTGTTTTTTGGTAGCTAATCAGAATAAGCATTGCGTATGCATTCTGTTTCGACCCAAAAAATTGCATAGGAATCCTTTAAGTATGGTGAGGTAGCATGAAATTACCCTTACAAAAGAGTGAACACGGATTTACGCTCATTGAACTCATGATTGTGGTGGCGATTATTGGCATTCTGGCCGCAGTCGCGATTCCCGCATATCAGGACTACACGGCAAAAGCGCAGGCGTCAGAAGCGGCAACGCTTTTAGGCGGCCTCAAGACACCAACGATGGAATTGATGTCGCAGTCGCTGATTTGTGAAATACCGCCAGGGTCCCAATCAACGGGCAAATATATTGATACCGTGACGGCCACGCCAGGCACGAGTGGTGGGCTGCCGAATTGCACATTGGTCGCAACGTTTAAGGCGCTCGGTGTCAGTCAAAAACTTGCAATCAAGACCATGACGCTGGTTTATACTAATGGCGCGTGGGCGTGCACTACAAATATTCCCACTGAAGTCGCGCCGCGCGGTTGTCCGTAAATTGCAATTGGGTTTGTGCATTTCTATTTAAATAAGCGCGTTGTGTGCGTAGTTCATGTTTGCAAATTTTTACTCGTACCGCAGTGCCTCCACCGGTTTCAAAGTTGAGGCCCGTTTCGCCGGATAAAATCCAAAGAAAATTCCAATCACCGCCGAGAAGGTAAAGGCGATGATGATGCCGGTCATGGATATACCCACCGCCATCGGCGAAAAGTTGGTAATGGCAACCGAACCTGCGTAGGCCAGCGCCACACCAATTGCGCCGCCACACACACAAATCACAATCGCTTCGGTCAAAAATTGCAGCAACACGTCGCGGCGTTTGGCACCAAGCGCCATACGAATGCCAATTTCGCGCGTACGTTCTGTGACCGACACCAACATGATGTTCATGATGCCGATGCCGCCCACCAGTAATGAAATCGAGCCAATGGCGCCGAGCAATAACGTCAGTGCCGTGGCAATGCCTTGAGCGGCTTCAGCGATCGAGGCCAGATCACGAATCGTAAAGTCGTCGTCTTGATCATCACGAATGCGGTGACGGATACGTAGTAATTGCGAGGCATCATAAACAGCGTCCTGTACCTGTGACGCGCTGGCTGCTTGGGCCAAAGCGTAATGAATACTGCCGGGTTGCCCCCAACGGATAAGCTGTTGGCGCGCCGTGGAGAAGGGCACAAACACGGCGTCGTCTTGGTCCCCGCCGCCAAGGTCGCTGCCTTTGCTGGACAAC